>NZ_PIGC01000025.1:0-67499 GCF_003050065.1 Vibrio sp. 10N.286.51.C3
GATGTAAGTTGCTAGCTCTTCGATGTCGTCACCCGCTTTTGCGCTGATGTCGATTTCTTGTGCTTGACCGAAGTTATCAGTGAACGACAGTTTTAGGTCGTTAGAGCCAGCTTGAACGTTCCAATCTTTGTCTTTCGCGTTCTCAGTTTGGTAGCTCTTACCACCCATCTGAGCATTATCAGAGCGCATGTCTTTCAGTTGAAGCATTACCGCTTCACCGTTATCCGCACCGATTTGGAATGATTTAGTACCGTGAGTACCGTTAAGCAGCTTGTTGCCACCAAAAGACGTAGTTTCCGCGATACGGTTTAGTTCGTCGTTAAGTGCTGTTACTTCTTCTTGAATCGCTACACGCTCAGATTTTGAGTTTGAGCCGTTTGAAGATTGTAGAGACAAATCACGCATACGTTGCAGGATGTTCGTTGTTTCGTTCATTGCACCTTCAGCAGTTTGTGCAATAGAGATACCGTCATTCGCGTTACGTACAGCAACATCAAGGCCGCGGCTCTGAACATTCAAACGGTTAGAGATTTGTAGGCCCGCAGCGTCATCTTTCGCGCTGTTGATTTTAGAGCCTGAAGCTAGACGCTCCATTGATGTTTGTTGTGCGCTGTTTGCGTTGTTTAGGTAACGTTGTGCTGTCATCGCTGAAACGTTTGTATTTACATTCACTGCCATGGTGATTTCTCCAATTGATTTTCCGGTATAGCGGTTTCCGACGTCTCGGAAAACCAAAGTAGTTCTCTCAAAGTTACTTTTAATAACGGCGCGAAATTCAGAAGCTTTAGAAAAACTTTTAAAAAACCAAAAAAAAATTATTAACCTGATATTTATCAATAATTTAATTTTCATCACTTTCTATTACAGAGATAGATTTCAATTGAAAAAAGATTTCAACCTGTTTAAAAAACGTACGAATCGACATCTAAATTAGTCAAGGTGGAGAAATGATCAATCACCAAAGATCTCTGGGGTAGGCAAATCCTGTGCAATAGATGAAATTATTTGTCGTGAAGAAGAGCCTTCAAATAGAGATCTAAGAAAGGTAGAGCGAGAAAATTCGCAGGGAAGTAAGTAGCAAAAACAAGAAACACAGAAAGGAAAAAGCCCCTTTTCCTTTGAGAGAACCGGGGCTAGTTGGCGCGTCAGAGCCTGTGTGGAGATCATCGAGAAATGAACACATTTCCGACTTGCCGTTGCATTCTTACCGTAAAAATGGATAGCAGGTGAGAGATGAGAGAGCTAAACACTCAATAGTAAGTATGCTTGCCAGTTTCCCTTGCTGCATGGCTCACGTCTGAACACGAGCAGCAAGTTCAACCAATAACTATTGCAACAATGTCATTGCAGAGTTAGGCAACTGTTTTGCTTGAGCAAGTATCGAAGTACCTGCTTGTTGCAGAATTTGTGACTTGGTCATTTGCGTCGTCTCTTTCGCAAAGTCCGTATCTTTGATTCGGCTGTTAGAAGCGTCTACGTTCTCTTGTACGTTTGCCAAGTTATTAATACTGTGGCTTAGACGGTTCTGTTTCGCACCCAAATCAGCACGCTGTGAATCTACGTACTTCATTGCAGAATCAATCACACTGATTGCGTTCTGTGAACCTGCAACGCTTGTTAGGCTGATATCTTGAACTGATGTTGCACGGCCTTCACTCTTAATACCTAGCTCAGATGCTAGACCACCAGAGATAGACATTGAACCCTCAAGATCAGGTTCAGCAACGAACAACTGTAAACGCCCTTCATCGGTAACCGATGCGTTCACTAGATCAGATTGACCATTAATGTAAGTCGCCAGTTCTTCAATATCGTCACCCGCTTTGGTGTTGATATCTAGAATGATGTCTTCGCCCGCTTTAGTCTTAAATTCGAACTTAAGATCGCTTGCAGTTGGCGGCACTTGCCAATCTTTATCTTTCGCGTTTTCTGAATCAAACGTAGTACCACCCATGCGGAAATCATCGGCACGAATGCTAGTCAACGCCATGATCATCGCTTCACCAGAGTTAGAACCAATCTGGAACGACGCTTCACCAAATGAACCATTCAGTAGACGACGGCCACCAAAAGAGGTTGTTTCCGCGATACGGTTAAGCTCATCTTGAAGTGCCATTGACTCTTCGTTCAGTGCAGTACGCTCTGCTGGAGAGTTAGTGCCGTTTGATGATTGAATCGCTAGATCACGCATACGTTGCAGTACGTTGGTTGATTCATTCATCGCGCCTTCAGCGGTTTGAGCAATCGAAATACCGTCGTTAGCATTACGCATTGCTACATCAAGGCCACGAGATTGAGCCGTTAAGCGGTTCGAGATTTGCAGACCTGCTGCATCATCTTTCGCGCTGTTGATCTTGTGACCAGATGACAAACGCTCCATAGAAGTCGCTAAGTCATTAGACGCTTTATTCAGGTAACGTTGTGCTGTCATAGCAGATACGTTAGTGCTTACATTGATAGCCATTTTGCTCTCCTTATGAGTTCGCAAACTTTCTGCGAAGCGGCCAGCTTTACTCTCATATGGATAAGCACTGACCGTGTATTACTCGATAAACCCTATTCAGGGTTTAAGATCTGTATTAATCATTTATAACCAACACAGATACAAGTTGTATGCCAAGTTTAATTTTGTATAAATAATTTTTTAATTAAATAAAAATCAAAAACTTACAAAAAATTAAACGCGATTATGATTGTTTGTTCTTTGAGGGTGAAACAACGTATACCCTCCTGATTGCCGTTTTTTGCCGCTATCTTGAAAAACAAAACGTTTCGTATAAAAAAGCGGCAAGTATTGAAGTCATTCGCACGTATGGCATAGCACATAAGGCAAAGAATCGACTCCGTGATGAACAGCAGCTCACCACTAAATACCGATTGATCATTAAATATAATTAAACAAGGTCAGGTCTTTTGTTTTGCCAAACGCTTGTTGTGAAGCTTGGAGTGCTCGAGAGTTTTCATTGAATTCAATGATGGCTTTCGAATAATCCAAGTCTTCAAAGTTGCTTTTTGCTTTCGCCAAAGACAACTTAAAATCTTCATGTTGTTGCTCTTGAATATCCAAGGTACTCAAGCGTGCACCGACATCGGTTCTCGCCTTAGTTAAATGGATAAACGCAGCATGGAACTCTTCTGTTACTTGGTGCAATTTCGCCGTTGCCGATGCATCCGACACAGGGTTTTCTGCCTGTTCTGCCGCCTCTTTGAACGTATCAAAGATAGAGAATGTCTCTCTCGGCTCTAAGGTGATGGAGTCACCCTTAGTGATCTGGCCTTTGACTTGAATATTCAGCCCTTCGTAAACAATGCCTGTCGAAGGATCAAAATCTTCTGCTGCAACCACTGCACCGTCTTTTTCAAGCTGATAAGCGAAATTACCCGTCTGCATGTCGACAAAAGTCACTTTATAAGTAGACCCATCTTCATCGCTGTTGGTCGCACGCCCGAGCAATAACTCAGACGCAGGCTCAAGCTCATATTGAGGCTCGTAATCCCCGAACGGGTTGTCTATTTCCATAAACATTTTGCTGCCGGGATCATTCATCGCCATTTCAAAGCTGCTTGCCACACGCATCTTGCGTTGATAGTCATCACCTTGGTAAGTCACGTTCCCTTCATTATCTCGAAAGAAAGGTTGGTTCTTTGGTTTAGTACCCGCAAATGTGTAGTTACCCGACTCATCTTGAGAGTTGGCTAAATGCAGAAAGTTATTCGCCAGTTCTTGAATTTCACGCTTCTTAGCTAAGCGGTCTTCTGGAGAAAGTGCACCGTTGATCATTTCCATCACGGTTCGTTTTGCTTCATCAGCAAAGCCTTCAGTGTTGGAGACCAATACCTCATGATGTTCAAGACGGTTTCTTACTAAAGTAATCGCATCTACATACTGTTTAAGCTGCTCTGACTGCTGACCAATATTCTGTAAATAGTGCGTCGCCAATGGGTCATCACTCGGCGACTGCAACTTCTTACCAGAAGCGAGCTGCGCTTGGTTGTGATGCACCTTGTTCTCTTGGCGGCGCAAGTCGTTTTGTACTGACTGATAATTGTGGAAGCTAGAGATGCGATTCAACATTTATACCTTCCTATCTCAGAGCCAAAATGGTGTTAAACGTATCGTTGGCTGCTTGCATGATGCGTGACGAAGCCATATACGCTTGTTGAAATTTCATCATATTTGCCGCTTCTTCATCGAGGTTAACCCCCGAAATCGAAGCAATACGTTCTTGAGCTGACTGCTTTTCTAGCGTCGCGATATCACTCAAGCGATTTGCCGTGGAAGACTTCAAGCCCGTATTGGTGTTCAAATTGTGGTAAAGGTCTAAAATCGTAGACTCACCATCATTCAAGATCTTACCTGTTTGGAGATCTTGTAGCTTACGTAGGTTTCCGTTATCGCCTTCTGATGGGACAAGGTTTGCCGTAAATTTATCGTTTGCCACCGCACCGGCTGTTAGCTCAAAGGTGGTGCCATTGATGGTCACAGGCCCTTGTGGCGGATACGGTTGCGGCTGCATTAAAATGTTGCCCTTTGGATCCGTCACGGCAAATTGCTCACCCTTTGGCGATACAACCACTTCGAACTCACGTAATTGGCCAGCCGCTAAAATTTTGAACCCCGCAGTGCCTTTAGCAAAGGTGGTCGATGCCTCATAACTTTGTGCGGCAATATCTCTAGGGTCTTTAGTTTCCATCTGAATCTGCGCAGCAAAGTTGCGCGTAGGGCGCAGTAATAACTTCTCGCCAAGTTCAGGAGGATTACGTATTTCCACTCGCATGCCATCAAGATAAAAAGCGTTACCACTAGAGTCGGTCGTCACCTTAACGGTTTCGCCATTCGGCTTAGTCACGACATAATCACTGCCGTCATACTTAAGGCCGTACTCACCACCTTTTAAGGCAGAGGTGTCATCGATATATACCGCAACATCCGCTGTTGACTGCCCACTAGCCGTGACACGAGATTTTGCCACCAGCTCTGAGTTCACATCGGTGAAAATATCTTGGCCTACGTTGCCGTTGAGATCCAAACCTTGCTCTTGAAGACTATTTACCTTGTACGAAAACGCCGTCGCCAAACGACCAAGCTCATCCATGATTGCTGGAATATGCTCGTCTCGCATGTCTAACATGGCACCGATTTTTCCGTCGATATCACTGCTGGTGATCGGTTTTAAAGACTTCCCTTCAACAATCGCCAAGCGACGCTGATGCGCATCGGGCAAGCCATCAACCATTTTCAGTTGGCTTGCTTCACTACCTGAAACCAAGGTATGGCCATTACCGATATGGACGTTAAATCCTTCGGCGTTTGAGCGCGGAGTTACCGTGACTTTGGTATAACCAGACAGCTCATTAATAAGCTTTTCGTGCTGATCCCGAAGGTCGTTATGTGGCCCAGGAGTTCGCATCATTAAGCGTTGTACGTCACGGATCTCGTAAGCCAGTTGGTTAACTCGCTCGATACCCATATCTAACTTTTTATTAGTAGAATCAGACTGTTGTCGAACTGTTTCATGAAATTCGTTCAAGGTTTTAGTTAATAGCCCAGCCTTTTCTAATACAACCTTTCGCGCACCAACATCATTCGGTGTATCGGCCAATGTTTTAACCGAGTCAAACCACTCGTTGAGGTTTTCTGGGATCTTCTTCGAAGCAACCGATGACAACATGCCCGACAGCATATCTAGGTTGGCTTCGGTATCACCTTTGTTGGCGGCATTGGTTGTCGATAGGTTAAGTTCATTGACGGCAAATTGGTCCCAAGAGCGGCGAACATTTTCCACATGCACACCCATACCATAGGTTTGGCCACCGTACTGGCGCGGGTCATTCACACCTTGAATCACAGATTGGCGGCTATAGCCCTCTGTGTTGGCGTTAGAAATGTTATGACCTGTGGTGTTTAGCTGTCTCTGAGCGGTAAGAACACTTTGTGCCCCTACATTCAGAAGATCCGACGCCATAATGCCCCCAAAAAACTTAACAAAATCAGCGCAAACTGATTAACTACAACTGCATATCATCAAGAGATAAAGCAATATATATGCCAATAGATAAAACTGAGAATTCAAAGGCAATAATTTATTGAAGTGTAAGGAGATAACTACAGACTTCGCAGCAAAACTTGAGGTGATAGATAGGAAAAGAGCCTGCCAATGGCAAGCTCTCAATGTTCATTAAAGGTGATTAGTTCATCTCATCAATCTTAGCTTTAACGCGCAATACCTTATCTGCATAGTTAGGGTCAGTTGCGTAACCTGCTTGGTGGATACCTTTGATGAAGTTCTCTGAGTTACCTTGATGCTGCAATGCCGTTTCGTATCTTGGGTTTTCGTTCAAGAACTTCACATAGTCGTTAAAGCTATCTTCAAAGTTTGAGTAAGAACGGAAAGAAGCCGACTCTTTAACGGCTGTTTTACCGTGGAACTCAAGTGTCTGCGTAGCAACCTTATCGCCCTTCCAACTTCTGTCTGCTTTGATGTTGAATAGGTTATTGCTGTTGCCCAAAGAGTTCTTAACCATTTTAGAACCCCAACCCGTTTCAAGGGCAGCTTGTGCCAATAGTAGAGACGAGTCCACACCAAGCGCGCTCGCTGCTTTTTCTGCGTAAGGCTTCATTGAGGTCACAAACGATTCTGGAGAATCAAAGGATACTGGCTGTTTTGCTGCTTGCGCAGATTGTACTTCTGATGCTCGACCTTCTGAACGGCCTGAGTACTGAGGTCTTTGCAATGAAGTATCAAAGCCTTCACTACGAACCTTATCTTCCGTCGCATCGCTTGCTTGACCCGCGCTTAACTGCGCCACAATCATATCCGCAAGACCTAACGAACCCGAAGCACTCAACTCACTCGCCATTTGCTCATCTTGCATTTGGCGATAAAACTGCTCGTTCTGGCTATTCAGCATATCCGATTTGAAGCTTGAGTTTGCATCGCGCATCGACTTAAACAACATTGAGGTAAAAATTGATTCAAACTGCTTTGCCGCAGCGGTTAATGCTTCTTTCTCGCTGCCTTCTTCACCGTTTACCGCTTGTTGACGAAGGCGGTCTAGGCTGCCGATGTCGTGGATAAAGCCGATGTCATTGTTATTCTTAATCATGCTTAACCCCTTAGATAATGATCAATTGGCCTTCAATCGCACCCGCTTGTTTCAGTGCTTGAAGGATTGCCATTAGATCAGAAGGCGCTGCGCCGACTTCGTTAACTGCTCGAACCAAATCATCCAGCGTTAGGCCAGGTTCAAACTTAAACATCTTGCCATCAGCTTCAGTGACTTCGATATCTGAATCAGGAACCACTACTGTTTGGCCGCCAGAAAATGCATTCGGTTGGCTTACGTTGAGATTTTCTTTGATTGCGACCGTCATACCACCGTGCGTTACCGCCGCCGCTTTTAAGCGAACGTGCTTACCAACCACGATCGTACCGGTACGAGAGTTAACAATGATTTTTGCAGAACCTTCTGCAGGGTCGAATTCGATATTTTCAATTGCAGACAGGAAAGCCACACGTTGGCTGATTTCTCGAGGTGCCCGAACTTTTACTGACGTCGCGTCTACCGCAGACGCCATTTGTGGGCCTAAGAAGTTGTTAACCGCATCAGCCAAACGCTGAGCCGTTGTAAAATCTGATTGGATTAGGTTGAAGGTAATATAGTCACCGCGACCGAATGGGGTTGGAATCTCTTGTTCAACCGTTGCACCGCTAGAGATGATGCCAACGTTAGGGTTGTTACCGACAATCTTAGAACCGTCGTTACCCTGCGCGCTAAAACCACTTACTACCAAGTTACCTTGCGCTACGGCATACACCTGGCCATCAAGACCTTTTAAAAAGGTTTGTAGCAGCGTACCACCACGTAGGCTTTTTGCCGAACCGATAGAAGACACGGTTACGTCAACTTCCTGACCTTGCTTAGAGAAAGCTGGCAGTTCAGCAGTCACAATAACAGCCGCTACGTTTTTGGTTTTTGGCTTAGTGCCGGGCGGCAATTGGATGCCAAAATTTTGCAGCATTGCGTTAAACGTTTGATCGGTAAAGGGAGTTGTCTCACCTGTACCCGGCAAACCTGTCACCAAACCGTAGCCAACAAGTTGGTTACTACGAACACCCGCCACTTTTGCCACGTCTTTAATACGCGCAGCATGGGCACTGGTGGCAAGAAATAGCATGCCGAATAGTACGAGTGTTAGTTTTTTCATTGAGTAACCTGTCTGTATTGCTTTAATTTATAATAGCTTAGCTAAATATGGCTGAGTGATAGAGGCTATCAGTATGTCGACACCCTCTCAAGCCCTACAGAGATACATTAAAGAATCGTGCCAAGAATCCAGGCTCTTGCATATCTTTCTGCACGCCCGTACCCGAGTACTGAATTCTTGCGTTAGAAACACGGTTTGAAGCGATGGTATTTTCGAAATCAATATCGTCTGGACGGATAGTGCCACTCAGGCGGATATACTCATCGCCTGTGTTCAATGTCATCCACTTTTCACCACGAACCACTAGGTTACCGTTGGCTAATACTTCAATAACTTCTACGGTAATGTAGCCGCTGATGCTGTTACTTTGGTTGGCTGACGCATCACCAGCGAAGGTATTGGTGTTGCTCAGATCGTAAGAGAAGTTGTACTTATCGATCGTTAGCTCTTGACCACCAACGGCCAAAGGCTCCATCGATGCATCGTTCGACTTAGACATGTCCGCGTTGGCTTTTTTGGTCGCTCGAGTATTCTCATCTAGCGCCACAGTAATGATGTCACCAATACCACGCGGTTTTGAGTCATCGTACATGCTGCCAATATGATTCACATTGAATAGTGAACCCGTTGCCGCTGCGTAATGCTCTGGTTTCTGCTTTGGATTGATTGGCGCCCATGCAGGGTCACCTGCAATTGGATCGGTTCTACCACGAAGCGTGTCGATAATGCCTGAGCTCTCTTCAGCCGACTTATCACCTTCCACTGCATCAACTACTGTGGTTGCGTTTTCTTCTGCTGGAGTCTCTATCGGGTCCAGCACAGCACAACCCGTCATAGACATAAACAGAGCTAAACAAAAAATACGTTTCATGGCGATATACTCTCAGCAGGCAGTGGTCAATGGATCAATTAGTAGAAACACGTTGATGAATTCGAATAAGTAAACGGCTAACAAACCAATTACAGCTGTTGGTTAACAAAGCTCATCATCTTGTCTACTGACGAGATAACTTTCGAGTTCATTTCGTATACACGCTGAGCTTCAATCATATTTACCAGCTCTTCGGTTACGTTTACGTTCGATGTTTCTAGCATCGATTGGCGGATGTTACCTAAGCCATCAAAACCCGGTACACCTTCTTGCGGGTCCCCACTCGCACCAGTCGGTAAGTAAAGGTTTTGACCGACTGGCTCTAAACCACCTGGGTTTACGAAGTCTGTAATCGTGATTTGGCCAACTACGACGTTGTTTTGCTCACCACGTAGACGAACCGATACTTCACCGTCGTTACCAACCGTTACTGAGATCGCGTCTTCAGGAATCACGATTTCTGGTTGTAGAGGGTAACCTTGGCCCGATGTTACGATTGCGCCGTCACCGTTCAGAGTAAACTGACCATTACGGCTGTAACCCGTTTCACCGTCTGGCATCTCAACTTGGAAGAAGCCGTCACCTTCGATCATCATATCTAGGCTGTTCGACGTTGTTTGTGCGTTACCGTGCGTGTGCACTTTCTGAGTAGCAACAACTTTAGAACCAGCACCCAACATCAAACCACTTGGCAGCTCAGTGTTCTGAGACGATTGACCACCCGGTTGGTTGATGTTCTGGTAGAACAGATCTTCAAATACCGCGCGGCTCTTTTTAAAACCAATGGTCGAGGCGTTGGCAAGGTTGTTCGAAATCGTTGAGATATTGGTTTGTTGGGCGTCTAAACCTGTTTTACTTACCCATAGTGCTGGATGCATAGCAATTTCCTTTAAACTCTATTAGCTCATACGAAGCAGTGAATCAGACGACTTGTCCATTTCCTCTGCTGTGCTCATCATCTTGACCTGCATTTCAAACTGACGTTGTAAGTCAATTAAGCTGGTCATTTCACCTACGGCATTTACGTTACTGCCTTCGATAGCACCTTTTAGCAACGTTACCGCTGCATCTGCTTCGTATGCCTGATCTGGGTTTTTCGAACGGAATAGACCATTCGTATCTTTAAACAAAGTTTGGTTGTCTGGACGTACAAGCTTAATACGATCAACTACGGCCAATTCTTCAGCTGGAGCGCCTTGAGGAATCACCGAAATCGTACCGTCAGTACCAATTTCTACTTTACTGATTGGGATGGGCAGTGTGATTGGCGCATCGTTTTCACCTAGCACCAAATGGCCACTTGCATTAGTTAGCAAACCGTTTTGGTCAACCTTAAGGTTGCCGTTACGTGTTAAACCTTCGCGGCCGATGTTATCCATAACTGAAATCCAACCATCACCTTGAACGGTAACATCGAGATCTCGGCCAGTGGTAACCACACTACCTTGCGAGAAACTATGGCCCGGACGCTCTGTCATACTGAAAACACGAGTAGGCATGCCTTCACCATACGCTTGCATTGAACGTGCTTGTGCTAAATCAGCACGGAAACCCGTTGTACTCACGTTGGCAAGGTTGTTTGCACGTAGCTGCAAAGCCTGCATATTTTGCTTAGCGCCACTCATGGCAAGAAACAGTGCGCGATCCATAATTTTGCTCCAAAAAATCATTTTCTAGAGCTTATAAAGCAAACACTGTGCCAATATTTTTAAGTGTTATTTATCATAAACTTAAATAGAAAAAGAACAAAGAGGGGTGATCATTAAAGGATCATTGAGGAGTCATTGTTGCCAGAGGCATTACCGGGCGGCAATAAAGGCGGCAAATAAAAAAGCAAACAACAATACCCAATTCAATAACATTGAATTGGGTATTCGCAGATGATTCAAACGTTCGAAACGATTAACGAATCTGAAGAATATTTTGTTGCAGTTGGTTGTGTACTTCTAGAGAACGCGAGTTCGCTTGGAAGTTACGTTGAGCAGAAATCAAATCAACCAATTCTTGAGTCATATCGATGTTCGATTGCTCTAGAGAGCCGTTGTTGATACTACCAAATGAACCTTTGTTCGATTCACCCCAGATCTTGTCACCTGAGTCATTAGTAGAATCCCATTGAGTGCCACCTTTCTTATCCAGGCCTTGCTCATTTGGTACACGAACTAAGCCTACACGGCCAAGCATCACGTTTTCACCATTTGAGTAAGTACCTAGAACACTGCCGTACTCATCGAAATCGATTTTAGTTAAGAAACCTGTTGTCGCACCATCTTCATCAAACTTAGTCAATTCAAACGGAGCAGCAAACTGAGTTGAAGAATCCAGACCAAACTTAAGCACCTGTGTTGGATCGGCACCGTTCAAGTCAATTGGGTTCGCACCTGCCCCTAGAGGATCAGAGTTAATTGGCTGACCACTGTTTAGGCTTGCTAACGTACCATCATTGTTGAACTTCATTGTGTGACCAACATGACCTGTTGCATTCGTCGCATCACCGCCAGTAATGTTCAATGGCTTCTCACCATTCTCATCTGACATGGTGTAGTACGTTTGCCAAGTGTTTGGTTGAGTCTGATCTTTGAGGTAGTAAGTCGTTAACTTGTAAGACTGACCCATAGAATCGTATACCGTCGAAGACGTTGCACGGTTATAAGTATCAGCATCTTGGTAGTTAAATGCAGCCGGGTCTTTAAGATCACCATTTGCAGGAAGGTTGACCCCTACTTCAATGTTTTCTGTCTGTTTTGGCTTACCAAACTCAGCAGGAATGTCGAGAGGCTTTGGCGCGTAAGAAAGAACTTCACCCGAGTTTGGATCCACATCGTAACCTAAAAGAAACTCATCATTAGCCGTAACCATGTAGTTGTCTTTGTTTAGGTGAAATGCACCATTACGCGTTAGTTCGTTAATCTCTGGCACCATGCGATCTTTCGATACTGCAAAGAAACCTGTACCACTTACACGCAAATCCATTGGGTTGTTCGTATAAATACTTGAACCTTCGTGGAACTGTTGCGCCACTTGGCTAGCTTGCGCACCACCACCAGACGTCGTTTTTGCGTTAGTAAACAACGAGTTTGAGTAAACATCACCGAACTCTGCACGAGACTCTTTAAAGCCAAACGTGTTTGCGTTCGCAATATTGTTACTGGTTGTATTCAGGTCTAATTGTGCAGCGGATAGGCCGCTTAAAGCTACATATGACATTCCAATATTCTCCTAATCTATCTAGCTAGCATAGTCACTCAATAAAGAGCTACGCTTTACCAACTTCTAGTACTTCAGCAAGTCGTACTGGCGATGTGAAACCAGCCAGATTGAGTAGTACGTTGCCATCACCCTTACCAAGAAGCACACTGTTCACGTTCGCATAACTGGAAACTTGGAACTCTGTGTTCTCGCCATCCAGTAAACCCGACGCTTTCACGTTATATTTACCGGCCGGCAATGGGTTACCGTCTTCGTCTTTTCCGTCCCATTCAACACGTGTATCACCAGATGGTTTAGAGCCGATATCAAATGTGCGAACCAATTGGCCAACTTCGTTCTCAACACGGACCATTACATTGTCCATTGCCTGAGGAAGCTTAACCATTGCCGCCATACCGCCATCACCGGGTTTTACACCTGCCGCACCAGGAACCAATACGTCACGACCAACCAAAGAGGATGCCTGAAGTGCTTGGTTAGAGGTCATTGATGAATTCAAGCTTTCAAACTGTGTATTCATTTTGCCAATGCCATCTACAGTCGCAAATGAAGCCATTTGCGCAATCATCTGGTCATTGCTAACCGGCTTGAAAGGGTCTTGTTGTGCTAGTTGCTTAGTCAACAAAGATAAGAAATCTTCTTGTTTAAGATCCTGCTTACCTGTTGTTTCATCGGGCTTTTTAGCGCCATCTTGAAGACTCTTCAGCTGGTCAACATAGGACAAGCCGCTTTGACCAACATTGTTGTTGATTCCAGCCATGTGCTACCTCCTTATCCTTATTGACCCATCTGCAGCGTACGCAGCAGCATTTGTTTACTCGAGTCAGCAACCTGTACGTTCGTTTGGTACGCACGTGATGCCGAAATCATGTTTGCCATCTCTTCCATAACGTTCACGTTAGGCTTATAGATGTAGCCTTCGTTGTTCGCTAATGGGTGATCAGGGTTGTACTCCGCGCTCAGCGGCTTATCGCTTTCTACAATACCCAATACTTTCACAGGCACAGTGTGGTCACTGTTGCGTGCTCGATTTAACTCAGCGCCGAACACTGCGTGGCGAGCCTTGTAAGTTTCTTCAGCAGAACTACTTACACTGTCCGCGTTTGCAAGGTTGCTCGAGGTAGTATTTAGACGAACAGATTCAGCACTCATCGCAGAACCAGTCACATTGAATACATTAAATAAGCTCATCTAATTATTCCCCTTTAATCGCTTTAGTTAAATTCTTGAACTTACTTCCTAAGAAGTCGAGAGAGGCTTGATGCCTAATTTGGTTTTGCATGAAAAGGTTTCTTTCCAAATCCAAATCAACCGTGTTGCCATCTCCTGTATCAGGTTGTGTAGGAATTCGATACTTCGTTTCCCCGTTCACCGTTGTTGAGGCAGAAATGTGCCGACCATCTGTACGGCTAAGACCAATGCTTGCCCCAGAACTTGCCGCTTGCAGTGATTTCTTAAAGTCTAATCCCTTTGCTTTATACCCAGGCGTGTTTGCTTGCGCGATATTGGTGGAAAGCACCTCAGCGTTACGCTCACGTACACCAACTGTGTGCTGGTGAATGCCCAAAGCATTGTCAAAAGAAATAGCCATGTAAACCTCAACTCAAGAACTGACTGTTATGAAATAACCAAAGCAATATATATACCAACTTTTAAAACAAAGCGGTCTATCAATACTTTTACAGGTTACTCGTAGGTAAACTTGCAATATACAAGCCAAAAAATAGAGTAAATTGGAATGTCACTCTGACTTAAAGATATAGCTTAAGCAGGAAAAAGAAAACCCAGCACTTGGCTGGGTTTTGAATTTAAGCAGTAACGTCGCACCTTATACTGGTGCTATTCATTACTTTAATTTGTAGATGATGCCTGGATTACAGCGAACCATTTCAAAACGATCCGTTAAGCCTGTTAACGATTCAGACGCACCCAATAGTAGGTAACCACCAGGGTTGAGGCTGTTTGCCATCTGGTTAAGTACCTTTGACTTCATATCAGGTGAGAAGTAAATCAGCACGTTACGACAGAAAATGATGTCGAACTTGCCTAACAATGCATAGCTGTCCATCAAGTTTTGAGGACGGAAGTTCACCATGCGCTTCACGTTGTCTTTCACTTTCATACGACCATCACCCGCATCTTCAAAGAAGGTACGACGACGCTCAGGAGAAAGTCCGCGTCCCAAAGCTAGGTTGTCGTACGCGCCCGTGCGGCACATATCCAACATACTTGCTGAGATGTCAGTTGCGGTAATCGATACATTTGGCAGCATACCCGGCTTACGAGCTTGAGTTTCAAGAATCGTCATTGCCATTGAGTATGCTTCTTGGCCTGAAGAGCTTGCGGCAGACCAAATCTTAATAGGACGTTTATTTGCCGCTATTTCCGGTAGAAGCTTATCCGCAAGCACAGCAAACGGGTAAGTATCACGGAACCAAAGTGTCTCGTTCGTCGTCATGGCATCGACAGCAGCCACACGCAGCTCACGGTTTCGACCTGTTACTACATCTCTCAACAAATCAGATAACGAAGCTAACTTAAACTTCGTTACTAATGGGCTTAAACGACTGCGCACTAAATACTGCTTGCTGTCACCTAATACAATGCCACATTGAGATTCTAAGAAACGGCTGAAATCGCGATACTCTTGATCACTTATTGTTATAGCAGTCATTAATGTCTCTTTTAGTTAGTTAACGCAGCTTTTACCGCTGCACCAAGCTCATCAGGGTTGAATTTCGCGATGAAGGAGTTAGCTCCTACGCGTTCAACCATGGCTTGGTTAAATACACCACTCAATGATGAGTGTAAAATTACGTATAAATCTTTAAGTTCGGCGTGACGACGAATCTCAGCAGTTAGCGTGTATCCATCCATCTCTGGCATTTCGATATCTGAAATCACCAACGAAATCTGGTCGTAAATACTGCCTTCTGATGACATCTGCACCAGCTTCTCATAGGCCTCTTTACCATCTTTCACTGAGATAACTTCAAAGCCAATTGACTCAATAGCACGTTGGACCTGCTTACGAGCAACGGTCGAGTCATCAGCGATCAAAATGCGACGAACCAGTTCTTTCTCTTGTTCTACTTTCGCAATGTCTTCAGCAATCTTGCTGTCCATTGTTTCATCAACAGGAGAAATTTCTGCAAGGATCTTCTCAACATCGAGAATTTCTACCAATTCATTGTCAATGTTGGTTACCGCTGTCAGGTAGTTAGCTCTACCTGCGCCATCCGGTGGCGGAAGAATCGATTCCCAGTGCATGTTAATAATGCGCTCTACTGAACTTACCAAGAAACCTTGAATGGTTCGGTTAAACTCAGAGATAACCACAAAACACTTTTCAACATCCGTTGTAGGACGGCCACCAATCGCTAAGCTCAAGTCGATCACAGAGATCGTTTGGCCACGAATGTGTGCGACACCTTTAACCAGTGGGTTCAAGTTTGGCATCTTCGTCAGCTTAGGGCATTGAAGCACTTCTTTTACTTTAAAGACATTAATGCCGTAACGCTGACGCCCCATTAGGCGAAAGGTTAGTAATTCTAATCGGTTTTGACCGACGAGTTGCGTACGCTGATTCACCGAATCAAGAATACCCGTCATGAGCTCATCTCCATATCAAACTTTTTTGGATAAAAAGTGTTAGTCTACTGCAGGCTACGAACCACTAGAGAAACGGAATGATGTATTATAAAACAAATCTGCCGCTTTTTTCCATAGCAATGTGTAGAGCTACTTTTAAAACTGTCGCTAAGTTTATCGGCATTTTATCAATATTGTTTAGTTTTTTTGTACAAGCTGCGACCCCAGAACAAATTGAGATGATTCAGTCTGCAGCAGAACAACATATCCTTGATACGGTAGAGCAGCCACAAGGCGGCGAACTCTTTGTTAATTCAGCAAATGTTGATTCAAGAATCAAAGCGACAGACTGCCCAATTCCTTTAGAGACCAGCGCCTCAACCACCACCAATACCCGCAGCAGTATTACGGTTTTAGTGCAATGTGTTCCTGATGAGTGGCGCGTTTATGTACCCGTGCGTCTTTCGATGTCGGTGCCCCTTGTCACCACCACTCGTTCACTCGCGAGAGGCGAAATCGTCGGTCAATACGATGTCACCACCGCTATGATTTCTCTTAACAAGTTTCGTCGCCAAGGTTTCACAGCCCCACAACAAGTCATCGGCGCTAAGGTAAAAAAGAACCTAAGACCGGGCGATGTTGTAGAAAGAGGTGATATCTGTGTCGTCTGCCGAAACGAGAAGGTTATCATACAGGCAGTAAAAGGTGGCATGACCATTACCACCAAAGGGACTGCGCTTACCGATGGCTCTATGGGTGATCAAGTAAGAGTGAAAAATGACAAATCACAGCGTATAATTGAAGGAATTGTTACCAGCATGTCTGAAGTCACAGTTTACTTTTAACTCTTTACTTCTAAATTGACGGTATCGTTAACGATTTCACTCTCTACTCTAACGCCAAATATGACGGCGGCGGTGTTTTGTCGCTTTTCGACTATTGAGCTAAAAATTGCTAAAGTATTCGAACCCTTGGTCGATATTGACTGTACAGGTTCCCATTTTTGAAGAAAAAGGCTTAACTATGGCAGGCATTGATAATATTCGTTCAGGGCAAACCCTAACGACCACTAACCGATCAGCAGTACGCTCTGATTCTAGTTCTGAGGCATCACGTTCTGATGTATCAACTAAATCACCAGCAAGCAAAGATGCGGTTTCACTTAGCCAACAAGGCAAAGCGATTGGTCAGCTCCACCAAGATATGGCAGCACAACCAAGCTTTGATTCTGTGAAAGTAGCAGCGATCAAAGAAGCGATTGCGAACGGTTCATACACTGTTGATCCAGAAAAACTGGCAGACAACATGATCAAGTTCGAAGATGAATTAAAAGGTCTTTAAGCCAACACTCACTTTTGATTGAAGTGATTGTCTTAAAGCATACGAGGTTATGAATAGGTTTACGTTATGGCGGCACTAGCAGATTTAGTTAATTTTCAACTTCAAAATGCCAAAGCCTTATCTGAATTATTAAGTTCAGAGAAAACCGCTATTACGAGCCGACAATCAAACGATATTGAGCGAATCGCCAAAGAAAAAGTAGTCCTTGTTGAACAATTAAGATCAACCGATCAGCGAATCGCGACCCATACCAATATCTCAGAACTGACCGAGAATCCTGAACTTGCTCAGTTAGTCACAAAGATCCAGTCGATAGTGCACGATTGCCAGCAAGCGAACCTTGTTAATGGCGAAGCCTTGAATCGAGCACACCTTAGCTTCAAAAAACTTAGCAATATGATGCAGCAAAGCCACGGTAAAATTGGCATGACCTACAATGCCGGTGGTCAAACGCATACTATTTCCACGCTGGGAACCAACGTAAAAGCCTAGTTAAGCTACCTCTTCAACAACACCCCTACTTAAGTCTGTATCTGTATCTGTATCTGTATCTGTATCTGTATCTCAGGCTATTTCTGTCGTTGTCCTTTATCAAAATTTCTAATCAGCCTTTGAACACCCTGACAAAATCGATAAACAAAAAAGCGGCAAGTATTTTCATACTTGCCGCTTTTACATCCATATTAGTTATTGGTTGCCGATATGCCATCTGGATAGCGAGTAGCAACCAATATCACTGAATATTCAATTCGAACACCGAAATTAGAACAGTGTTTGTTGTCTCTTCTCAGGTACTGCCTGAACTTCACCGTAGTTACGTAGCTGATCCATCTTGCGAATATCCAACTGAAGCTCTGTTACGTAGCTATCACCCACAGGGTAACTGCGCACCACTTCTGCGCCACGGATAACACCATCAACCGCACCTGACGTACGCTCTGTACCAAGCCGTTGATCTTCAAGTTCTGCTCGACCGCTTACTCGCATGCCGTAAACCTGTTCAGCAAGCTCACGATAAGCATCGATCTTAGAGGCTCTCATCGCACGGATACGTCTCTCTTCGTCGTTACGACCTTTCTGCTCACTGATACTCGCATAGCCAACAGCCACTAAGAAATCATCAGGTCTCATGCTCTGCAATGGCTGACAGCCAACAAGCAATAAAGCGGCAACAACAAACATTAACTTCTTCATCTCGAACTCCTAAGGGCGAAGAATAACAGTATAAGGCTGACTGATCGTTGGATCGGAACGAATGATCACGCCATCTTGAGTTCGAATACTGTTGAGAGTATCTAGGTCACGGCCAATACGGTCTGCAGGTAAGAAGCCTTGTGCCGTCGCCACTACAATTCGAGTTTGCATGCCAACAACGCGAGCATTTACTAGTACACCGCCTTCTTGGCGAAGCATGGTGCCTGTCAGTACATACTGTACGTCTTGCTCTTGAGCTAAGTCTTTCCAATCGCGGCTCAACGCAAAGTCACCTTGGTGAGTCACTTGGATAGAGCCAGTAGTTTTAAAATCAACCACCTTGAAGCCACGACGCTGAAACTGATGAATGAAGCCTTCTGATACCGAGTTGCCTAGCCAGTTCGTTGTGTCCATGTGCTGCAGGTCCACAAACGAAGTAATTGCTATTGGCGTTCTCGCTGAAATACTTGTATTCGAAATGATCAAATCTTCAGTCATACTTTCCACAAAAAAATCCATGGTATGGCGAGGGCTGTCCATCAACATAAACTGACTGCCTGAATATTCAGACTTGCCGTTATAGATCGGCGAATAAGCGCATGATGTCAGTAACATGACACTCATTACTACGAGCCATTTTTTCATTCTCTAATCTCCAGATAGTTTTAGTGCCACCTGTTCCAATATGTTCTCACCATTATTCTTTTCAATGGATTACAATGTTGGAACAGTCTTTGCTTTTCATTAATGGTTCAGATTAAGAAAAACGCACTTAAGTCAGCTTCAAGCTTATAGTTATTTGTTAAGCAATATTTATACCCAACTGGTAACGAATAGATGAAAAAAATAATTTCTTACTTATTTTCAATAAGTTCACTGATAACCATAAGCTTCAGTGCTCATGCCTCTTGGTATGAGGTTACCGGTACAGCAGCCATCGTATCGTCAGAGGAAACGGCAAGGGTCCATGCTCTGGAAGACGCGGTATATAAAGCGATCCAGTTCTCAGGAGCCGACATTGGTAGCATTGCCAACCTCACGCCCTACCTCGACGCAAACAAAAAAGAGTTTCAATTTACCAATCATGAAGTGCGCTACATCTTGGTAGAAAAAGAGAAAAAACGCAGTGGCAATATAATGATCACCGCAAGGATCGATATCTATCCTTCGGCAAATGCTTGCCATGAGAGCCAATATAAGAAGACATTTTTGGTCGGCAACATCGATGTGACTTCCCCACAGCAAGCTGTAATGGGCAGAATCTATAACATCGGTGATGATTTTGGTCATGTCGTAGATCGACAGCTGGCGCAAGAGTCTCGCAGCTTTGTTTCCGTTGGCACGACCAATTACGACATCGACAAACGTCGACCTGAAGTGATCAAGATGATCGCCCAAGACACTGGCGCACAATACATCATTGGTGGCGACATTACCGATTTAACCGCGACCATCGAGTCCAAACTGTTGAAAGACGACATCATCAATCGCCAGTTTGCGTTAGAGATGCAAGTCTTCGATGGTAAAACAGGACATCAGGTTTACAACCGTAGCTATCGTGAAGTGGCAAAGTGGCCATTTGCTAAGACCAGTGAAGTCGACACCCGCAGTGCCCGTTTCTGGGCATCAACCTACGGCAGCATGATGCTGCGTGTTAGCCGTAATATTATGTTGGACTTAGAATCGGAAGTGTCATGTAAGATCACCCTTCCAGAGGTTGCAGCGGTATTTGGTAACACTGTGACCATTGATTTAGGTCGAATGCATGGCGTACAACAAGGTGACAAGTTACAACTGTGGCACACAGGTTCGTTTATCGACCAACGCGGTTTGCCACGCAACAAGGTTTCTCAAAGCGACATCACCCTAACGGTTTCTCGCGTTTACGAAAACGAAGCGGAACTCACGATTGATCAGCCAAGCCTTGCGGGAAGCATTCAAATTGGTGATGTGATGCAGAAAATCATGTAGTTAGCGACACTCTCGTCTCAGAGTTTCTAATAAAGCCTTAGCAAAGATGCTAAGGCTTTATTTTTTTCATGGGTATTAGTTTCGGTTTTGCAGTATTTGGCGTAATCTTATTAATAACATAATCATCACTTAGCAAACTATGAGTCAGAATAATCTAATTGGTGCTACCGGTTACCGCTTTATCTCGAAAGGCAAAACCGCTTTTAAGATCCACATCCATACTCCCGAAGATACGGTGCTGCATCGGTCGGTCGGTTTTGTTCGTATGGGTGAAGACAAAGCACTAAAGAAAACCATTAAATTAAGAGATGAACTGGGCAGACAGCTTTGGGGTAAATTTTGGCCCAAAGTCCTCAAAGAGCCCTACCTAATGACGCGCCTGCCTCATAGTTTAGAACCCAAAATTGTATTCAAGCCAAATCCAACTCAGAGTGATCCTGAGCACCGCGACGAGTGCTACATCGCTAAGTGGCGCGTCTTCTCTGAGAATGGTGACTACAAGTACAAAACCAAGGTATGTTCAATCAGAAAGCACGGCCGACTTGCAGCTTATAGCCAAACCAAACGTGCGCTGCTTGATGCTCACAAAGACGTAATTGATCTACTTATATTTATGGGACGGTTGAACAGCATCGACTTAAAATAGGCTTAAATCCGATTAAGCTGACCGCCCATATTTTTCAGATACAAAAACAGCCGCACATTGCGGCTGTTTTTAATTTATGACGATCCATCGTGGCAATTTAGAGTATTGCTACATACAAAATCGATTACCTAGTTTCGGCATATCTCAGCCAGTGTCGCCAATCGGCGCTTAGACTCTTTCACATAAGGGTTGGCTTGATCCCATGCGTAACCCGCCAGAATTGAGCACACCATCTGCTTAATCTTTGGATTTGGATCTTGATAGAAAATCACATCCTGCAAAGTACCTGAGTACCACCCCTCAACATACGTTCTAAAGGTGTTTACACCAACCATCAAAGGAGCGGCATAATCGCGTTCCCAATCTACCTTCTCACCGTTAAGTTGCTTTTCGACACACTCAACCGCAAACTGTGCCGACTTCATCGCAATCGTCACGCCTGACGAGAACACCGGGTCAAGGAACTCACCAGCATTGCCAAGCAACGCGTACTTATCCGTCGCCAAATGTTTTACATTGGCAGAATAGCCACCAATTTCACCCGCAGGGTTTGGATACTCGGCGCTTGCCAGTATCTCAGCCAAGCCCGGCTCTTCCGCTGCCAGCTGTTTAATTGCAGCAATCTTGTCTTCTGGATAGGACTCAAAGAACTTAGGCTCTCCTACGACACCAAACGAAGAGACACCGTTACTAAACGGGATCAACCAATACCAAACATCAGGGTTGGTTGGATGCACAGAGATAAGAATTTTATTTCGGTCATATTCAAGATCGGTATCCACCTCTGCAATATGATCGTTAATGTGCGTAAAAATAGCTTTGCGTGGAGGGAGCGATGACGGCTCTGCCAAGTTAAGCATTTTTGGTAGCACTCGACCAAAACCACTGCCATCCAGAACGTATTGCGCTTCTATCTGATAACGCTCTCCACCCAGCACTTGTACATCTAAAATGGTGCTGTCGTCGGTGAAATTAATGCCCATTAAC
This sequence comes from Vibrio sp. 10N.286.51.C3, assembly GCF_003050065.1. NCBI lineage: Bacteria > Pseudomonadati > Pseudomonadota > Gammaproteobacteria > Vibrionales > Vibrionaceae > Vibrio > Vibrio sp. 10N.286.51.C3. The sequence continues at coordinate 22,021 of NZ_PIGC01000025.1, forward strand.
TCATGTTGGTAATCAATGCAGACACCCTGCGCCTCAGCCGTATCTGCCAAAACCTTATCAAAGGCACCTCGCTGAACCTGAAACGTAGTTCCAGGGCCAGAAGAGAACTTGTCTTCAAAATTAAACGCCGTATAAACGCCATTTTTGCGAAAGGCAGCGCCATCTTTGTATTGGAAGTTAGCGTTGATCACTGCGTCAGTCATCCCAGCCTGTTCAATCACTTCCATACAAGCTGGTAATAGGCTTTCACCAATAGAAAAGCGAGGGAATACGCTCTTTTCAATCACTCGAACATCGATGCCTTTTTTATGAAGTAAAGACGCAGCAATAGACCCTGATGGCCCAGCTCCGATGATCACCACTTGAGTTGATAGTTTTTTCATTATTTAAGCCATGTTTGTTATTTTTATTGCGCGCCAGCTTTCAATTCTAGAAGCGTGTGACCAAGACCGATATCGTCGGTACGCGTTACCACTTCAAAGCCCGCTTCTTCAACAATCTCTAAGAAATCTTCACAGCGGTAAAAACGACTGTTGCCATTGGCCAAGCAGGTAAAGTAGAGAGACGTCGCGTTTAAGCTATAAGAAGCCGCATCGTATTTCTGTGAATCCCAAAACAGTTCAAGGATATAGACAGTCGCATCTTCTGACATATGAGAGCGAACGCGCTTTAATATGCTCAGAATCTCCATTGGCGAGAAACAATCAAGGAACTGACTCATCCACCAAACATCCGCGCCCGTTGGCAGAGTTTGCTGTTTATCGAGCATATTCGCTGGGAATGACGTGACTCGCTCTTGATGACCATGCTTTGCCGCGTTTGCCATTGCCATTTCTAGCTGCTGTGGCAAATCAACAATCGTCACCTTAACGTCCGCATCATGGTTGCAGCATTTCATCGCCCACTTACCCGTGTTGCCGCCGATATCCACCAGCGACTTAGGTTTCTTGCTGAAGACTTTTTCAAGTAACACAGGGAACGAGCGATCCGAATAGAAGTGATCAAACTTGAACCAACTCTCTTTTGCTTTTTCTGGCAATTGAGACAAGCCTTGGTAAATGGTTTCCCAATCACCCAACTCTTTCAAGCCTGCAGGTGTGCCTTCTTCAATCGCTTCTGTTAGATGCATCATCGCGGCATAACAAACATCGGCTGTGAAATCCATGTTTGCGTTAGTCATACCATCATGCAGAAGGTAGAAACCAAGGTTAGCCATTTTGTAGTTAGGCTTTTCCCAAGTCACAATATGAGCACTTAACGCCATATCGAGCAGGACTTTCACGCCGTACTCAGAGACACCGGTCGATTCAGAGATAGACTCTGCTGGTAAACCCTCGTTGCCCGCGTCATCTAACGCTTTCAAAATGCCTAAATCACGAAGTGTACGAGCAGTATGAAAAACAATCGGAGCGAAAGACAATTTCTGCGCTTCTGTTTTTGCTTCTAATGCGTTGAATGGATCTAATTTATATTCCGACACGAAAAACCTAACTTTAAATAATAGAGAGTTACTCAGCTGCCATTTGCGCAAGCTTACGTTTAATATCAACGTTTAAGTTATTAACCCAACGGTTGTAATTACGGTGTATTTCACCATCGTCGTACTTCAAATTCTCTGATTCAACGTAAAGAATAGAGTAAAACTTATCACTATAAGGAATTTCAACCACAGCGTGGTGCGAACGAACATACAATTCAGCGCGGATCAAACCAGGCTTTATTTCTGAAACCAACCAGCCTCGATTTTCAGCAGATTCAGAAATAGCTGATTTAACCTGTTTACTTTGAAGATTCAGTGCAACTGGAGTATCCTCAACATTCATTACAGGTTGGACGCGTCCACATCCTGCAAGAACGAATATGAATAACATTGAAACTGCTATTTTTAGTAATTTCATTTAAATTCCTTATCTGTGTTTATTTATAAGCGCGCATAGTATTTAGTTAGACTCAAAGCAAATCAATACTCTATGTCAAATCAATCCCAATTAATGTCGTTTAATATTGAGAAATGGTCTGCAAATTCAGCGGGGCTCAATTCTATTGCTGAATGGCAAGCGTGGAGCACTAATTTAGATTGGCCACAAGATGGCTCAACTGAATTTAAAGCTATTCCTCCAATGATGCGCCGCCGAATGAGTGTGCAAAGCAAACTTGCTGTCCAAACCGCGTTAACCCTATTAAAAGACACCTCGATTGATTATCTGGTCTTTGCTAGCCGACATGGTGAGTTGCATCGAACCGCCACTTTGATTCAGTCGATATTAGAAGGTGACGATGCCTCACCAATGGCGTTCTCGCAGTCGGTACATAATACCGCAGCCGGTCTAACCACCATTGCCGCCAAAGCACCGATTCCACTGACTTCAATAGCCGCAGGGCAAGATACTTTCCATAACGCTCTGATCGAAGCTTATCTTTACCTTCATCAATATCCGTCGCATCGAGTGTTAGTTATCGATTTCGACCAACCTCTGCCCGAGCTCTACCAAGAGTACGAAACACAGAACTTTGCTGATTATGCGCTGGGCTTAGTGCTCACCGCTGGCAGTGAATGCTCTATTACTAGGACAGTAGAGACCAACCAAGCATCTTCCGTGTTACCACAAGGGTTAGAAATGCTCCAACATATCTTATTAGGTACAAATAAGTGGGCTATTGCTGGCAAGCACCAAACTTGGTCTTGGGTAAATAACACCGAGACAGGTACAGCGTAATGAGCAGAGTAGACCAGTATTGGCGAGTATTCGCGACAGGCCTCTGCTTTACCATCTTTGGTTTGGGTGGCTTAGTATTGAGCTTCTTAATCTTACCGACTATCGCGCTAACCACTCCAAATACCATTAAAAGAGAGCTTAAAGCACAGCGATTAATCCGTTTCTCATTCAATGCGTTTTGCCAGATCATGAAGTTCACCGGAGCAATCGATTACCGAATTGATGGTGCAGAACTACTGCGTAACGACCGTAACTGCATTATCGTCGCAAACCACCCAAGTTTGATTGACTATGTGCTGATCGCCTCCCAACTTCCTCAATGTGATTGCCTCGTCAAAGCGGCCATTTGGGAAAACCCTTTTATGAAAAGGATTGTCAAAGCGGCAGGTTATATACCGAACCAAGCCCCTGACGATCTTTTAGAGCGCTGTGAAGAACGCTTCTCACGTGGCAATGTCCTGCTGATTTTTCCCGAAGGAACTCGCACAACGCCAGGAATTGAACCATCCTTACAGCGTGGGGCGGCACAAATCGCGACTCGAACACAAACCGATTTACGCGTGATTCATATTACGGTTTCTCCGACATTCTTAACGAAAGAGAAAAAATGGTATCAAGTTCCTGCGTCGAAGCCCTTTTTTCATGTCGCGGTGAAAGGTAAAATAGAAGTCGAACCATTTATTGAAGGCTCAAATAATTTAACTTCGGCAGCAAGGCGCCTTAATCATCATCTTGCACAAACAATTTTCCCTTCCGAAGAAAACATTTAGCGTATCAATAACATAACAGGCGATATCGGCATTTCGAAAATACCTCATATAATGTAGAATCACCCCTTTAAAGCAGCATTCAGATAAAGCATTAAGTAGGCCAAAGTGGAAACATTACACAACGAACTGAAACAACTGATCATCGACGCATTGAACCTTGAAGACATGAGCATTGATGAGATTGAAACGGAAGCTCCACTATTTGGTGATGGACTTGGACTAGACTCTATCGATGCCCTTGAGCTTGGCCTTGCTATCAAGAAAAAGTACAACATTGTTATCGATGCAGATGATTCAAACACTCGACAGCACTTTGCGTCAGTTGAAAATCTAGCGAACTACATCTCTTCTCAAACGAATAACTAGACAGATCTTTATGACACAAGCTAACCAACAAGAAGTATACAACCAGGTTAAAGATGCGCTTATTGAGCTGTTCGAGCTTGATGCTGAAGATATCACCCCTGAAGCTCATCTCTATCTTGATCTAGACCTAGACAGCATTGATGCCGTTGATTTGGTCGTTCACCTACAGAACGTCACAGGTAAGAAGATCAAACCTGAAGAGTTCAAAGCAGTGCGCACCGTTAATGACGTTGTCGAATCTGTGGTTGAACTATTGAAGGACGCCTAATGCGTCCTCTGCTGACTTTACTGTCGGCAATTATACTTTTCACTTATCCAATAGCGGTTTACTTTGGACTCAACAAGTTTGGCTTACAAACCGTTGGTATTGCCTTAGCCGCTATCTTTGCTGTACGCATTTTCACCGGCGGTCAGGCTAAAATCAAAGAGCTAAAACACCTAGCTTGGATCAGTGGAAGTGCCGGTATTGTTCTGCTGGCTTTAGGCTTAGCCTTTAAGCAACACGGCTGGCTAACCTATTATCCCGTTATCGTTAATGTTTGTATGCTGGTTGTATTCGCTTCGAGCCTATGGCAACCACAAACGATTATCGAACGTCTTGCTCGCCTTCAAGAGCCTGAACTTCCGCAAAGTGGCGTTGATTACACACGAAAAGTCACCAAAGTGTGGTGCTTGTTCTTTGTTATCAATGGCTCTATTGCCCTTTACACCTGCTTCCAACCGCTAGAAGTATGGACCCTATACAATGGCTTACTCAGCTATCTGTTTGCAGGGTTACTCTTTGCAGGAGAGTGGGTAGTAAGACAGCGCATTCGTCAGAGTTAAATTGTTATGACCCAAACCGTATCTTACACCTCGTTGTCTGAGCTTCTCAGCCAGGACAGAGCCCCTGAATCTATTGTCTGCTTTGACGACAATAGCGAGATTACGTGGCAAACATTTAACGACTACTTATCTCAACTCGTACAATTTTTGTCTTTATCCCCTTTTCAACGAATCGCGATTTGTACCCAAGACAGCTACCTATTTGCGGTGGCCTTTTTGGCATGTGCAGCAGCCAACAAACACATCATCTTACCGGGCAACTACCAGCCATGTGCGCTTGCTGAGTTAAGTAAGCAGTTTGATTGCCTGCTAGTTGATAACTCGATTGGCGAAGTTGAGGTGAGTGACGTTCGTAATATCCAAACCTTATTGGATTCAAACACTGAAGCACAAAAACCTCTAACCGAGAATCTTACGACCATTGATTTGGCAACAGTCCCATTAACTCTGTTCACTTCAGGTTCAAGTGGCACGCCAAAAGCGATAGATAAAACGTTAGAACACCTCGATATTGAGACCGCTCAGTTACACAAGAACTGGGGGGAGTTACTCAAGGGAAACCAAATCCAAAGCACAGTTTCTCATCAACATATCTATGGTTTGCTGTTTAGAATCTTATGGCCACTATGCTCTGGTGTTCCATTTGCTCGACACAACCTTGAATACCCAGAACAGATCTTATCTCACGCAAATCAAAACTGTGTACTGATCAGCAGCCCAGCGCTACTTAAACGATTAAAGCATGAGACCAACAAGGTACAACTTGCAGGAATCTTCTCTTCGGGTGGTCCATTGCCTACCGAGTCGGCTCACCAGTCACGAGATCTACTAGGACATTTACCTATCGAGGTATTTGGCAGCACAGAGACCGGTGGCATCGCCTTTCGCCAACAAGAGAGCGCTCAAACCCCTTGGCAACTTTTTGAGTGTATTGAGGCTAGTCTCAACAGTGAGAATTGCATTAAGTTATTGTCGCCCTACATCGATAAGAATAGCTGGTATCAAACCGCTGATGAATGCGAAATGGTCTCGGATAATCAATTCATATTGAAAGGCCGAACCGACCGCGTGATCAAGATAGAAGAAAAACGAGTATCACTGGTTGAAGTGGAGAAACGACTGGAGCAACTGCCTTGGATAAGCGAATGCGTGGTGATTCCATTTGAGGAGCCTGAGCGATTAATCTTAGCCTCTGTTTTGGTATTATCAGATGAAGGCCAAGCCGCTCTATCGACCATGAGCAAAGGCAAATTCTGGTTGATGCTGCGTACAGAGCTCAGAAAGTGGTTAGAGCCAATCGCTATCCCACGAAAGTATCGTATTGTTGATGAGATTCCTCTCAACAGCCAAGGCAAGCGATTAACGTCTCACATAGAACAGCTAATAAAATCATAGAAACCGCTGATCGTATTTTACACTGAGATTATCTTTTTATATTTTTGTCAAAGAACCAATATTTGCCCAAGGATTCTAAGCACGCCCTATGGATAAAAGAAAACCAAACATCATTGCTGTAGACACGGTAGAAAATGAATCGACCCTGACACTTCATGTTAGCGGAGATATCACCGATTTTAAGGGGCACTTCAAGAGCTTCCCTATTCTACCTGGCGTCACGCAAATTGATTGGGCACTTCACTACGCAATCCAAGAGTTAGGCGTTCCTGGTTTCTTTAAAGGAATGGAAGTCATCAAGTTCCAAGAGCCTATCCTGCCTGATGCTACAATCCAGCTATCACTCAAATGGGATGCTGACAAAGACAAGCTGAGCTTCAGTTACACCTCAAACAACGGTGAACAGACCCACTCTTCAGGCAAAATGAAGCTGGGAGAGAAAAGTGAATAGCACTCCCGTCGAGGCTACTTCTCAACACCACACAAAAGAAAGCAGCTACAAGGCTTGCTTCCTTATCCCGTGCTTTAACCATGGCGCAACCATGCCGGCTGTGGTGTCGTCACTCCATCATTTTGAGTTACCGATCATCATCGTTGACGATGGCAGTGAACTCACAACAAAACAGTTTCTGTCTCCCCTAGCAGAGAATTCAAACGTAACCTTGGTGACGCTTGAACAGAACCAAGGTAAAGGCGGCGCAGTAAAAGCCGGAATCAAAAAAGCGCAGCAACTAGGCTTTAGCCACGCTATTCAGATAGATGCTGATGGGCAACACGACCTGGAAGCCTTGCCAACATTGATTGAGGCCTCACAAGCTAAGCCACAACGTCTGATATCAGGCCAGCCTATCTACGACGACAGCGTACCCAAAGCAAGGCTCTATGGGCGCTACGCGACACATATCTGGGTATGGATAGAAACCCTTTCTTTATCAATTAAAGACAGCATGTGTGGCTTTAGAGCGTATCCTATCAACCAAACTCAAACTGTGTTGAATAAGTACGATGTTGGTTCGAGAATGGACTTCGATATCGAGATTTTGGTTCGCCTGTATTGGGAAGGTTGCGACATAGACTTCGTTGAAACGCGCGTTATCTATCCTGAGAACGGCATCTCTCATTTCGATGCGCTGTGGGATAACGTCAAAATCAGTTGGATGCATACACGTCTATTCTTCGGCATGCTGCCAAGAGCACCAAAACTGATTGCTCGCCATTTCAAATCCGATTCAGCTGATAATAACCCAAATTTATCGACTGATTCAGAGCCGCAAGCTTCTGAACAACCACACTGGTCCCGCACTCAAGAACGCGGCACAGTATTAGGCATTAAGCTGTTATTAGCCATTTATACCCTGTTAGGTCGCGGTGTGTTCAACCTCATTCTGCGTGGTGTGATGCGTTACTACCACTTGACGGGCCAGCGTGCGCGAAACGCTTCCGAACAATATCTATTCCAATTAAAAGCCTATACGGAACAGCAAAATATTGAGCTCCCCGGAGAACTAACCAGTTACAACCATCTGCTTTCATTTGGCCATACGATGCTCGACAAGCTCGCGGCATGGAAAGGTGATTTCTCGGCAGATAACCTGACTATTCATGGCCAAGACCAGTTCGAGAGCATGGTGGCAAATAAGCAAGGTGTGCTAATCCTTGGATCTCACCTTGGCAATATTGAGCTGTGCCGAGCTTTGGGTCGCAGACACTCGAACATTAAAATCAACGCTCTGGTTTTCACTGAGCACGCTGAACGTTTTAATTCAGTAATGAAAGCAGTTAACCCGCAGTCTGATTTAAACCTGATTCAAGTGACATCAATGGGGCCAGATACGGCTATCTTATTACAACAGAAGTTGGAGCAAGGAGAATGGATCGTAATTGTTGGCGATAGAACTTCCACCAGCAAAGAGAGCCGCTCAGTATGGGCTGAGTTCTTAGGTAAGGAAGCTCCATTCCCTCAAGGTCCATTTATGTTAGCCTCTGTGCTAAAAGCACCCGTATTTTTACTGTTTGGCCTACGTGACGACTCACAATCTAAGCCGCATTTTAATGTCTATTTCGAGCATTTTAGCGACAAAATCGAGCTACCAAGAAAGACTCGCGAACAATCTTTACAGCAAGTCGTGCAGAAATACGCAGACCGACTTCAGCACTACACACTGCAAGCACCGCTTCAGTGGTACAACTTTTTTAACTTTTGGACATTGAGCAACCAGCACCATGACGAAAAAGAATCCAAATAGCATCACTTTTGGTGCCGAACGCCTCACGATTGAGGATGTTGTCGCTATCTCACAGGGCGCAAAAGCCTCGATGAATTCAAGTAACGAGTTCACATCTAAGATCGACCGAGGTGTCGCTTTCTTAGAACGCCTGTTGAAAGAAGAAGGCGTGATTTATGGCGTGACAACGGGTTACGGAGATTCATGTACCGTAGCAATCCCACCAAACCTTGTTGATGAATTACCATTGCATCTAACACGCTTCCACGGTTGTGGCTTGGGTGAAATACTGTCTCATGAGCAAGCTCGTGCAGTATTAGCAACGCGTCTTTGTTCGTTGTCGCAAGGTGTCTCTGGTGTGACTCACGATCTGCTCAATCAAATCGTTACCCTGATCAACCAAAATATTTCACCGCGTATTCCGCAAGAAGGTTCTGTTGGTGCTAGTGGCGACTTGACGCCTCTGTCTTACTTAGCCGCAGCACTGATTGGTGAGCGTGATGTAATCTACAAAGGTGAAGTGCGCCCAACCAGTGACGTTTACAAAGAGTTAGGCATTAACCCTATCAAGCTCAAGCCAAAAGAAGGCTTAGCATTGATGAATGGTACATCAGTGATGACGGCACTGGCTTGTATCGCCTACAAACGCGCGGAATATCTAGCTCAGCTATCAACTAAGATCACCGCAATGGTATCTGTCGGCATGCATGGCAACGACTTCCACTTCGATGAAGCGCTATTTGCTGTTAAACCACATCCAGGCCAGCAGCAAGTTGCGGCATGGCTGCGCGATGATCTACAAGCGGATCGCCCGCCACGTAACAGTGATCGACTCCAAGATCGTTACTCTCTGCGCTGTGCTCCACATGTTATCGGCGTGGTTCAAGACTCTCTGCCTTGGCTACGCCAAATGATCGAGAACGAGCTAAACAGTGCCAACGACAACCCGATTATCGATGGTGATAATGAACGCGTACTGCATGGTGGACACTTCTACGGTGGACACATTGCAATGGCGATGGATACGTTAAAAACTGCAGTTGCGAACCTTGCTGATCTGCTTGACCGTCAAATGGCTCAGCTGATGGACTACAAGTTCAACAACGGTTTGCCATTCAACCTAACGGGTGCTGAAGGCGAACGTAAGCCAATCAACCACGGCTTTAAAGCAGTACAGATTGGCGTTTCAGCTTGGACAGCAGAAGCATTGAAACACACCATGCCAGCAAGCGTATTCTCTCGCTCAACTGAGTGTCACAACCAAGATAAAGTGAGTATGGGCACCATCGCAGCTCGTGACTGTTTACGCGTTCTAGAGCTAACCGAACAAGTGGCAGCAGCGTCACTACTGGCGGGGACACAAGCACTCGAACTTCGTAAGCGCCACAATGAGCTTGATGAGCACCACATGAGTGAGAACCTCAAGCACATTCGCGACGAAGTGCTTAAAGAGTTTGAATTTATCGTAGAAGATCGACCACTTGAAGGCGATCTACGCCACTTCATTGCTCGTATTCAAAGTCAGCATTGGTCACTTTATTAAAAGAACTTTACTCATAGAGTAGTTAACTTCATAAAGTAGCCACCCTTTACGCAATATTGTTGAGAGCGATTTATGTCTGAAATCCTTCATCCATTACAATCTGAGGTGACGCTTATCACCTCATTCCAAGATGCCGACCCAATGGGCGTGATCTATCACGGCAACTACTTCCGATTCTTTGAAGAAGTTAGGCGCATCATGATGGATAAGATTGAGTACAACTACCATGATATGAAGGATTCTGGCTACATGTGGCCTATCATCGATACCCGCGTGAAATACATTAAGGCGATACCGTTTAATCACAAGATTAAGGTAACGGCTAAGTTGACTGAATGGGAAAACCGCTTGCGTGTTGACTACGAAATTCACGATGCCAACACCGGTGCTCGCATGACACGCGCTCACACCATGCAGGTTGCCGTCACCATTGAAGAACAAGAGATGTGCTTCGCTTCACCGAAAGTGTTTACTGACAAAGTCGAACACTGGCACCAATTTGGTTGCTTACCTCTAGCAACTGAACATCAAACGCAAGCCTCTAACCCACAGCAGGTGAACCATGAATCTGTTTAAACGCAGTCGCAAATACATCAATATCGCGCTAATTGGACTTACTACGATGATGGCAAGCGGCCTTGTAGGCGCCAAAGAAAACTCTGCAGCTGTCAGTTCTATTTCAGAGCTGCAGACGGTGCTCAGCGAGAATAGTATTGTGCGTGGTGAGTTCACTCAAACACGCAATATGGAGATGTTCGCCCAGCCTTTAACGTCGCAAGGTACATTTCTGTTAGACAAATCAAGTGGCCTACTTTGGACGCAAACCACTCCGTTTCCCGTGAACTTAGTGCTCACCGATAACAAACTGAGCCAAAGGTTTGCCGATCAACCCGCAAAAATCATCACCGACAAAGAAAATCCAATGGCGTTTTATTTCAGCCATATCTTCTTGTCAGTGTTTCATGGGGACACGCAAAAACTTCAGGAACAGTTCGCACTCGATTTTGAGCCCGCAACTAACACCAGCTCTGATGAAAATGTACAAGCATGGACACTGACTCTAAAGCCAAAAAATGCACCGATGAATGCGGTGTTTGAGGCGATCACGCTGCAAGGCAACAGCGATATTGAACGTATTGAGTTGAAAGAGATTCGTGGAGATAGCACAGTGATCGAATTCAGTCAGTTAAGCCATCTACCGGAAGTATTATCAGATGCTGAAGCGAAACAATTCCAACTCTAGTCTTGCCCTTGTTTGGCTTGTTGTTGTAATGCTATTTAGCGGGTTGTTGATCAAACAATTCGCTTTTTCTTCGTCGGTACCGATTGAAAGCAACATTCTAAAGTTACTGCCCGAAAACCAGCAAGACCCAATGGTAGAGCAAGCCTTTCAGCAGATATCCAGCTCGATGAGCGAGCAAGTGGTATTTATCATAAGCGCTCCCGATATCGAACAAACCATGGTTGCGACTGACGCTTTTGAAAAAGCCCTCAACCAAAGAACTTTTTCAAATCAGCCAACTCTGTTTAAGCAAGTTCAAGGTAAAATCAACGCCAGCACTCAAAGCCAGTGGAGCGATTTCTATTTTCGTCACCGATCTCAACTGCTGACCCAACAACAAAAAGAGACGCTGACACACTCGCCTGATTCGCGAGCTCAATATGTCATTCAGTCTCTGTACAATCCATTCTCAGGCGTCACTGCAGCAGAGTTATCTCTCGACCCATTCTTGTTATTTCGCGACTACATCAGTGCTATTGGCGTCCAATCAAGTAACTTTGTTCTGAAAGAGGGCTATCTCACGGCCCAGTCGAATGAGCAAACTCATATTTTAGTCACGGCTACTCTGGCGGGCTCACCTTATAGCTTGGCGATTCAAGAACAACTTCCAGATCTTGATTCAATTGAGCGCGAGGTCGAAAAACAATTTGGCGTCAAGGTGCAGCATACTGGTGTGGTGTTCTACGCCAATTACGGTACCGAAAGCGCGAAATCAGAAATCAGTACCATTGGTTTGGGCTCATTGGCAGGCGTTATTTTATTGGTGTGGCTGACATTTCGTAGTGCGCTACCACTTGCCTTATCTTTACTCTCAATCAGTACAGGATTATTGGTTGCACTGGCAAGCACTGTCGCTATCTTTGGTAAGGTGCATCTATTCAGCTTGGTGTTTGGCGCTAGCTTGATTGGCGTATCCATCGATTACTCTTTTCACTATCTCACTGACCGTTTGGCCGCAGGAAGCCACTGGCAGAGCGATAAAGGCCTAAAGCATATTTTCATTGCCATCACTCTAGGTTTAATCACCAGCTTAATCGGATACTTAGGGCTACTGGTTGCGCCATTCCCAGGCTTGCAGCAACTGGCTCTGTTTTCGTCGATTGGACTGATCGCAGCTTACGCCAGTGTGGTGTGCTGGTACCCCGTTTTAGCGGCAAAACCAGGCCAAGAGCGCCCTCTTCCCCTGTCGAAACTTTGGCATACTTGGTTAAGCCTTTGGAGCAACCCAAAATTTAGAATTGGCTTACCGTTAACAGTGACTGTCGTTAGCTTGATGTCACTCAGTCAAATTCGTTACGACGACGATATTCGCCAGCTTCAGGCTATGCCCGAACAACTCAAACAACAAGAGCAAGCCATTACTGAGATATCAGGGTTAGGCAGTGGTCAAAATATGCTTTTGGTCACAGCTCAGAGCGACCAAAAGCTACTCAAAAAATTGACAGAAATCACCACAAGCTTAGATTCGCTGGTCAATAGCCAAGGTATCTCCGGGTATCGCAGCATCAATCAACACTTGTTAAGTAAACAAGAACAGCATGATAACTATCAGTTGGTTGAACAACTCTATAGCCAACAAAGTCATATATTACAAAGCTCTTTCGGTTGGTCTACCTTTCCAGAACTACCAAAATTCGAACCAATCACAGTATCTGGATTTTTGGAGTCTCCGGTATCAGAACCCGTTCGACCACTTTGGTTAAAACCTATCGACGGGCAAGCAGCGTCGGTCATTTTGATAAAAGACGTCACTGATGCTGAGCTGTTCTCACAGTGGTTGGAGTCAGATTTTGCTCAGAAGCAAGGTGTGAAACACCTCAATAAAGCGGATGAAATCTCCTCTCTTTTTGCTGAGTACCGCGTCAAGATTACCGAGCTGTTATTGATAGCATTGGCAGCTATTGGCATGCTGTTAGGCTGGCGCTATGGTGTGAAGCAAAGCCTGTTAATGCTGTTGCCTTCATTGATTGCAGGCGTAGCAGGTTTGGCGGTGACCGGAGTTTTAGGCTCGACACTGAACCTATTTAACCTGCTTGGTTTGATTCTGATTTTAGGGATTGGCATAGACTACACCCTGTTCTTTGCTGAGCAAAAGAAATCGCTGAGCACCTTATTAGCGATCACCTTGTCAGGTCTCACAACACTACTTTCATTCGGCTTACTGTCGCTGAGCCAGACTCATGCTATTCATAGCTTCGGGGTGACGGTTCTGACAGGGATCTTTGTCGCTTGGCTGCTTTCTCCACTCGCGATCAACAGTAGTAAAAACGTAGAAGGACCAATTACTCGAGAGGCTTTTAGATGATCCAGACATTAAAGGTAACCTTCGCCATACTAGTGGGCATTCTAATGAGTGCCTGCTCGATGGTTTCTCAGCAGCCAAGTGGTGCGAGCGTGTCTATCGATCAAGACACCGATCTAGCACTACCACTGCCAGCTGAACTGGGATACTCATTAACAGCCAGTCAGTTGATTAGCGCTACGTGGGAAAATGATACACAGCAGCTTCCGGTTCAAGTCGAAGTCACACCGGGTAAAGTGGTTTTGGCGGGGTTCTCCTCTTGGGGTACTCGCATTCTATCGCTGCAATACCAGAATCAAGTAATTGATACGCAGGTTTTGTCTGGGCTTGGCGCAACTTTGCCACAACCTGAACAGGTGCTATTTAATTTAATGCTTACCTTATGGCCGGCTGAAGCATGGGCTCAGCCTTTACAAAGCATAGGTTGGCACCTAGTCGATACCGACAAAACAAGAACCGTATTTGATGAAAACCAACAGGCAATCATTCAAATTGATTACCAAACAGATCCTGGTACACACAAAACGGCAGGCGACATTGTTTTCAAACATTTGACCCAGGGCTACAACATCACCATACAAACGTTGAACTCAACGATTGTCGACAATCCAAGTAAGAGTTGAACACTATGCCTATTTACATCCAAGACTGTGGTTTCCACTCAGCGCTAGGCTCTGAGGTTACCGATATTCATGGCTGTCTGAAAGACGAACGTGAATCAAATATGGTCGAAGTGCACGATATGCTGAACGATGGTAAACATACTGTCGTTGGTCAGATCGCGGGTGAACTACCACCGATTCCTTCAGATCTTACGCAATACGCCACTCGCAACAATCAACTGGCGCTGTCGGCTCTTCACCAAATTGAAGATTCTATCGAGCAAACCAAATCTCAGTTTGGCGCAGATAGAATTGCTGTTGTTATTGGCACCAGCACCTCTGGGATCTACGATGGTGAAGCAGCCTTCAAACAAAAATTGGCAAACGGCGAGTTTCCAGCAGATTACCATTACTCAAAACAAGAGCTTGGTGATACCTCAGAGTTCGTTAGCCAGTATTGCGCATTAACGGGGCCAAACTACGTCATATCTACGGCTTGCTCATCCAGTGGCCGCGTATTTCTGACCGCCCAGCGCTTATTAGATTCAGGTATGGCTGATGCCGTGTTAGTGGGTGGTGTGGATACCTTGTGTAAGCTGACACTCAATGGTTTCCACGGCCTTGAAGCACTCTCAACAACACATTGTAAGCCATTTAGTGCAACCCGAGATGGTATCAACATAGGAGAAGCAGCGGCATTTATGTTGCTCAGCAAAACAAAGTCAGCCGGTGTTAATGCAGCACAAGACACGTCAAACATTGCCTTATTGGGCTGTGGGGACAGCTCTGATGCACACCACATTTCAGCGCCTCACCCTGAAGGCAATGGTGCTGAACAAGCAATGAAAAAAGCGTTACATTCTGCACAGTTAAACGCAGAAGACATTGGTTATATCAATGCACATGGTACAGCAACGCCACTCAATGACTCGATGGAAAGTAAAGCCATTCATCGTATTTTTGCAAACAAGGTTCCCGTCAGTTCTACCAAACCGCTGACCGGGCATACTCTAGGCGCAGCAAGTGCGATTGAGGCTGCAATTGCGTGGCATATTTTGAAATATGACTTACCGCTTCCCTTACAAAAATGTCAGGATAAAGCTGAAGATATTGAGATTGATTTGGTAAACTGTTCACAGAAACTTAAAGCAAAGAACATCTTAAGCAACTCGTTTGCTTTTGGTGGCAACAACATTAGCCTGATTTTTGGTGTAGTAAATGACTGATATCCCTTCTGTAGACCAACTTCTCCCTCACGATGATCCGATGATATTAATCGATCGTGCTATCAGCGTAGAAGCGTTGTCGATCCACTGTCAGGTCGATATTGGTGACCATAATCTGTTCTTTGACGCCGAATCTCAAACGGTCCCAGCTTATGTTGGCATCGAGTTTATGGCGCAGTCTGTAGCGGCGTGGTCTGGATACCATGCGCTGAAAAGCGGCACCACTCCCCCTATCGGTTTTCTGCTTGGCTCTCGTCGCTATAAATCACTGTGTGATGAGTTTACTCAAGGTCAGACCCTTGATATCTATGCCGAACAGCTTATGGAAGACAGCGGCATGGCCGTATTTACCGCAAGAGTCGAAGACCAAGGCGAGTTGGTAGCTCAATGCCAACTCAATGTTTACGTGCCAACCGAACAAAAATTACAAGAAATGAAAACTAGGAGCCCATCATGACCCGTCAGGTTTTAGTCACTGGTGCCAGCAAAGGCATTGGTAAAGCGATCGCTATTCAACTCGCGAAAGACGGATTTGAAATCGCCGTTCATTACATGGGTGACAAGCAAGGTGCTGAGGAGACTCTACAATCGATCACCGAGCAAGGTGGCGCTGGACGTCTTATCCAATTTGATATCAGCAACCGCAGCGAGTGTCGCGAAAAGCTTGAGTCTGATATCGCTGAACATGGTGCTTACTATGGTGTAGTGAACAACGCGGGCATTACTCGTGACACTGCATTCCCCGCGATGACGGAAGAAGAGTGGGATGGTGTGATCCATACCAACCTAGATAGCTTCTACAACGTACTTCACCCTTGTGTAATGCCTATGGTTCAAAAGCGTAAAGGTGGCCGTATCGTCACTCTAGCGTCGGTATCAGGCATTATGGGTAACCGCGGTCAAACTAACTATGCGGCAGCAAAAGCTGGTGTAATTGGCGCGACTAAGTCTCTTGCTCTAGAACTCGCAAAACGCAAGATCACGGTAAACTGTGTCGCTCCTGGCCTAATTGACACTGGCATGGTTGACGAACACGTGAAAGATCATGCGCTTCCTCAAGTACCACTGCGCCGCATGGGCGAGCCTGAAGAAGTAGCCGGCCTAGTCAGCTACCTAATGTCTGATATTGCAGGCTACGTAACTCGCCAAGTGATTTCAGTAAATGGAGGCTTAGTATGACCCGTCGCGTTGTTGTAACAGGAATGTCTGGTGTTACTGCTTTTGGTAACGACTGGCAACAGATAGAGCCTAAGCTAAAGGCCTGTGAGAATGCGACTCAATATATGCCAAGCTTCGAGCAATATGACGGTCTCAACACTAAGCTTGCCGCGCCTATTGATGACTTCCAACTTCCTAAACACTACAAGCGTAAGCAAGTGCGTGGCATGGGCCGTGTATCACGCCTAGCTACCGTTGCGACTGAGAATGCATTGGAGCAAGCCGGCTTAATTGGTCACGATATATTGACCAATGGCGAAACGGGTATCGCTTACGGCTCTTCAACTGGCAGTACCGATGCGGTTGGTGCTTTCGGAGTAATGCTGAACGAGAAGTCGACACGAGCAATCACAGCTACCACTTACGTACAGATGATGCCACACACAGCCGCGGTAAACG
Organism: Vibrio sp. 10N.286.51.C3; assembly: GCF_003050065.1. Lineage (NCBI taxonomy): Bacteria > Pseudomonadati > Pseudomonadota > Gammaproteobacteria > Vibrionales > Vibrionaceae > Vibrio > Vibrio sp. 10N.286.51.C3. The sequence goes on from NZ_PIGC01000025.1 coordinate 38,891, forward strand.
TAGGTCTGTTCTTTGGTCTGCGTGGCCGCGTGATTCCCACCAGCAGCGCCTGTACTTCAGGAAGCCAAGCCATTGGTTACGCCTATGAAGCGATCAAGCATGGTTACCAAACCGTAATGGTTGCCGGTGGTGGTGAAGAGTTATGCCCAACTGAGTCTGCCGTTTTCGATACCCTTTTCGCTACCAGTTTAAAAAACGACACACCCAAGAAATCCCCTAGCCCATACGACAGCGAGCGTGATGGCTTGGTTATCGGCGAAGGCGCTGGAACCCTGATCCTTGAAGAGTACGAACATGCTGTTGCTCGTGGCGCAAAGATCTACGCAGAAATCATAGGTTTTGCGAGCAACTGTGATGCGGCTCATGTGACTCAACCTCAGATGGAAACCATGCAAATCTGTATGGAGAAAGCATTGAGAGACGCACAACTTCCAGCTGAGAAGATTGGCTATGTTTCTGCGCACGGTACTGCGACTGAAAAAGGTGATATTGCAGAGAGTAACGCGACAGCGAATATCTTTGGTGAAGTACCAATCAGCTCTCTTAAGAGTTACTTTGGCCATACGCTTGGTGCGTGTGGTGCAATTGAAGCGTGGCTCAGCCTAGAGATGATGCATAGCGGTTGGTTCAGCCCAACCCTAAACCTTAAGAATGTCGATGAACAGTGCGGCAAGCTCGATTACATCACGGGCTCAGGTCGCGAATTGGATGTTGAATACTTGATGAGCAACAACTTTGCTTTTGGTGGAATCAACACCTCTATCATCTTCAAGAAAGTCTAAGCTTAGCTACATAAAACGCTAAGTAAATAAAAAGGGCCAGTAACCAAGTTACTGACCCTTTTTTGATTCTATCAATCGCTCAAATTAAGCGTTAGCTTCACGCTCAGCGATGAACTCAAGAGCCATCTTGATACGAGCGATTACGCGCTCTTTACCAACAAGCTCCATCACTGCATCAACAGAAGGAGACTGACCGCCACCTGTTACTGCTACGCGAAGTGGCATGCCGATTTTACCCATGCCGATCTCTAGCTCTTCACATACCGCTGCAATCACACCATCTTTGATGTTTGCAGTCGTGAAATCTTCAAGTGCTTCAACCTTAGCAAGAGCAAGCTCTAATGGGCCTTTAGCAACACCACGTAGGTGCTTCTTAGCCGCGCCAGCTTCAAACTCAGAGAAATCTTCGTAGAAGTAACGAGATTGCTCAGCAAGTTCGATAAGCGTGTTACAACGCTCGCCAACTAGCTTGATCACTTCAGTGATAGCTGGACCGTTTGTTGTATCGATCTTCTGTGCGTCTAGGTGCCATTGCAGGTATTTTGCAACGTACTCAGGCTCAGATGTCTTGATGTAGTGGTTGTTCAACCAAAGTAGCTTATCAGTGTTGAATGCAGAAGCAGACTTGCTGATAGCGTTCAGGCTGAAGAATTCAATCATCTCTTCTTGAGAGAAGATCTCTTGGTCACCGTGAGACCAGCCTAAACGAACTAGATAGTTGTTTAATGCATTTGGTAGGTAACCTTCATCGCGGTATTGCATTACAGAAACAGCACCGTGACGCTTAGAAAGTTTCGCACCGTCATCACCAAGAATCATTGCACAGTGAGCGAACGTTGGAACTGGCGCGCCTAGTGCTTCATAGATGTTGATTTGACGAGGTGTGTTGTTGATGTGGTCTTCACCACGAACAACGTGTGTGATACCCATGTCCCAGTCATCCACTACTACTACGAAGTTGTAAGTTGGTGCACCGTCTGTACGACGAATGATCAGGTCATCAAGTTGGCTGTTTGCGATTTCAATGCGACCACGGATTTGGTCATCAAATACTACGCTGCCTTCTTTAGGGTTACGGAAACGGATAACGCACGCATCGCCTTCTTTTGCTGCTTCGTTTGCTGCAACAATTTTAGGGTGGTTAGCATCGTAGCGAGCCATTTCTTTGTTTTCTTCTTGCTCTGCACGAATTTCATCAAGCAGCTCTTTAGACGCGTAGCATTTGAATGCTTTGTCTTCAGCAAGTAGCTTATCAACCATTTCGTTGTAACGGTCAAAACGCTTAGATTGGTAGTAAGGACCTTCGTCCCATTCCATACCCATCCATTGCATGCCTTCTAGAATTGCATCAACCGCTTCTTGAGAGTTACGCTCAAGGTCTGTGTCTTCGATACGTAGAACGAATTCACCGCCTTGGTTTTTAGCGAATAGCCAAGAGTAAAGTGCAGTACGTGCACCACCAACGTGAAGATAGCCAGTTGGGCTAGGAGCAAAACGAGTTTTAACCGTCATTTAAATACCTTGATTATGTAGGTGATTCTTTTAGTGCTCGCCATTACAAAGCCTGTAACAGAAAAATATCACTAAATTTTGGGCGCTATTTTATCACCACCGCTTAAATCTACAATCAGTAGTGAATGATTAATGCACTGTTGTTGTACGAAAGCTGTTATTGAAAGACTAATTACGTCTTCAAAGTAGCAAATCGATGGTATTAGCCTGTAGATTATAGTCGCACATTCTTTATTCCCCTCTCTCATTCCCAAATTGAATCCACCAGCTAATGCACCACTAAGATCAAATTCTTGAATTTATGTTTGACCTTACCCTTACGGGAAGGTTTATGTTAGGCGTAGATGAGAATTGGAGTATCGATATGAACCACTACACAACCGCGCTCAACGGCTTAAATTGCATGGGTTGTGCGAAGAAAGTCCGCACCCTGTTTGCTGATCTCGACAACACGACGATCAATGATATATCGCCGACCTACATCGATATTTCGACTCCATTTAATTACGTTCAACTCAACGAACAGTTGGCGACGCTTGGTTATAGCATGGGCAATAAACTGCACCTTTCGTTATCCGGTCTTAGCTGCGGTAAGTGCGTTAACAAGCTGACTCAAGCACTTGAACAAACCGAGCAAATCTCAGACCTAGAAATCAGCAAACAAGAATTAGCACTAGTCACTCTACTTTCTGAATCCGAGGTGATTGAGTTGGTCGAAAGCGCGGGTTATCACGCAGCTCCCTACTCTGAAGCGAATGACCTCTCACCGAGTTCGGATTTAGAAGAAGATAAAGAATCTGCATCTACAAAAACAATGCCTACTGAACCCGTTGCGAGTCAATATACTTATCACCTTGTTCTTAAGGGGATGACGTGTGCGAGTTGTGTTTCTTCGGTAGAGAAAGCACTGAAAAAGAATGAGTTCGTCGACCAAGCTCAGATCAATCTCGCAGAACAGACAGCCTTAGTTTTCACCTCTAAAACACGAGACGTCATCGAAAGCGCGCTAATAGAATCCGTAAAAACCGCAGGTTATGGTGCAGAGTTCGTTGATGACGCGGCGACTCAACAACAAAAACAGCAAGAACAACAACTTCGTACCCAAAAAGCTTTCCTAAAAAATTCGGTAAGCGCGCTGCTTATCGGTGCTCCGCTGATGGCGTGGGGTCTGTTTGGTGGCAGCATGACTATTGCTACATTTAACGACCAATTGGCTTGGGGCTTAATCGGTGTCGTCTGTTTGGTACTGCTAGCCACTTCAGGTCGTAGCTTCTTCACCAATGCTTGGCAATCACTGATGCACAAGCGCGCGACCATGGATACGTTAGTTGCTTTGGGTACAGGCGCAGCATGGTTCTACTCCATGCTAGTTGTGTTGATTCCGTCATGGTTCCCTGAGGCCTCTCGCCATGTCTACTTTGAGGCGAGTGCGATGATCGTTGGTCTAATTTCTTTGGGCCACTACATTGAAGCCAAAGCCAAAGCTCGCACCACAAAATCACTACAAGCTTTGATTAACCTACAACCTCAAAAAGCGGTGGTGATTGTCGATGGCAAAGAACAAACTATTGCTGTAGAAGCTATCCAAGTAGGCATGCAAGTACGCGTCAAACCGGGTGAGAAAGTGCCAGTTGATGGTGTTGTGGTATCGGGTGAGTCTTACATCGATGAATCCATGTTGACCGGTGAACCACTTCCCAACGTTAAATCGATGAGTGATGGCGTTTCAGCGGGCACTATTAATGGTGATGGCAGCTTAGTTATTGAAGCGACAGGAATTGGCTCAAGCACCATGTTGGCTAGAATCATTCAAATGGTTCGCCAAGCACAAAGCAGCAAACCAGCAATTGCGAAACTAGCCGATTCTATATCTGCCATTTTCGTACCCGTTGTAGTCGCGATCGCAGCTGTTGCAGCCCTAGTTTGGTTTTTTGTAGGCCCACAGCCAAGTGCCAGTTACATGCTTGTTGTATCGACCACTGTGCTGATCATCGCTTGTCCATGTGCATTAGGCTTAGCCACACCGCTTTCGATTACTGTCGGCGTTGGTAAAGCGGCTGAGTTTGGCGTTCTGATCAAAGACGCCGATGTGTTGCAATCTGCAAGCAAAATCGATGCTGTTGTATTTGATAAAACAGGCACTCTAACCCAAGGTAAACCAAGCGTTCAGCAGGCGTTTTACCCTAATCTAACGGAACGGGAATTACTGGCTTACGCTTATTCAGTGGAAGTAGGATCTGAGCACCCACTCGCCAAAGCCGTTTGCCAATATGCAGAGAGCTTGCATGTTTCAGCACTCCCACACAGCGACTTTGAAAACCGCCGAGGCCTTGGAGTACAAGCCAACATTAACGGAAAACACGTCCAAGTCGGCTCTCTTAAATACTTAACCCAACTTGGTATTGATACTCAAATAGGCCGTGACTTTATCGAACTTTGCCGTACACAAGCATGGACGCCAATCTTCGTAGTCATCGACCAAAAACTGGTAGGCATATTAGGCATTTCAGACGCGTTAAAAATAGATAGCACACAAGCCATTGCTCAACTAAAATCCGCCGGAATTCACACTGTGCTATTAACAGGCGACAACGATTCTGTTGCTCAAGCGATTGGCAAAAGCGTCGGTATTGATGAGGTTATCTCGGAAGTACTACCAGAGCAGAAAGCTCAGCATATTGTTCAGCTTCAACAACAATATAAGAGTGTGGCTATGGTTGGAGATGGCATTAACGATGCACCAGCGCTTGCTCAGGCCGACATAGGTATCGCAATGGGCAGTGGCAGTGATGTTGCAATTGAAAGTGCACAAATGACACTCCTCAACTCGTCGCCACTGTCTGTAAGCAACGCGATCGAGCTATCTCAAGCGACCGTAAGAAACATGAAGCAAAACCTATTTGGTGCCTTCATCTACAACTCGCTAGGCATTCCAATAGCAGCCGGTGTGCTCTACCCACTTTTTGGATTTTTGCTTAGCCCAGTAGTTGCAGGTGCAGCAATGGCGATGTCGTCAATTACTGTGGTAAGCAACGCCAACAGGCTGAGATTGTTCAAACCCACTCATTCTAATATCAATAATAACCATATTCATGAGGTTAACCATGATTCGTAAAGTTATGACTCTTACTGCACTCGCTGCAATTTCAGGACAGGCTTTGGCTACTGATGTGCTAAACCATAAATCTCCATATTGCGGCTGCTGCACTGAATGGACGGAGCATATGCGTGATTCCGGGTTCGATGTAACAGAGAAGCTCCACGATGATATGAACCCTATCAAGCAAAAGTTAGGCGTAACACAAGAGCTGTCTTCTTGCCACACCGCAGAGATCGACGGTTATGTATTTGAAGGTCACATTCCAGCAGAAGACGTAAAAGCCTTTTTAGAAAACCCACCACGTAATGCGATTGGTTTGGCGGTTCCGGGTATGCCAATGGGCTCACCAGGCATGGAGTATGGCGATAAGAAAGACGAGTATTCTGTGTATGCGTTTAATGAAAAAGGTCAGGTGTTTGAATACCGTCACTACAACGGGAAATAGAACCTAAACAGACCAACACACAACTATAAAAAAGAAGTCATAAAAATAGAGCCTAGCATTCAGTAAACCCAAGACTGTGGTTTACTTGCTAGGCTCTTTGCTTTTGGACAGTAAAGCAAATCTTGTCGCGGCACTAACCGGGCTGTTAGTGCCGCTATGTTCCCCTCGCTAATTAGCTAGCAAGCTATTTAACAAAGAAGTTCATTCAGCTAATAATCGAATCGACTAAACAGCTAAGCGAATCAGCTTAGAAGCCGTAAGAAGCACCGAATACGAATGCGTTGTTAGCATTATCAGCTTGGTTACGGTACTCAAAGTAAGGTTGAACACCTTGACGAGTCCATGTAGCACGAAGCTCGTGGTCCATTGTGTTGTCAGCATCGCTGATTACGTATACGTTGTTGTAGCTAAGCGCTAGTTCAGCATTTACTGCATAGCCGATACGGTTATCAAAACGAGTTTGGTCGTCAGCTTTGCTGTCTTCCATTGCGTGGTAACGAGTACGGTTGCTGATAGAGATACCGTTGTCGAAGTTATAACCGATCTTAACTAATGGACGATACTGAACCGTTTCGCCGTTGTTTAGTAGGTGGTGGTAACCAGCAGCAACCCATAGGTTGTCGTTGATGTTGTACATCTGCTCAACACCAAGAGTGATGTATGGAGAGTTACCTAGACCGCTATCTTGGATTGCGTCGTTGTCGTACTTACCAAGAGAGATACCATCAAACTCTGTTAGTAGCGTTGTACCTGAATCAAACGTGTGGCCCGCTTCTAGCGTAGACGTAGCGTTTGGTTGGAAATCAGAGTGAAATTGAACGTTACCTGTAACGTAAGAAGAACCAGCAAAAGCACTAGAAGCGAAAGCAAGAGAAAGAGCACTTAGAGCGATAATTTTTTTCATAGTAAACTGCCTTAGTTTGATTTTTTCAGCGGCATATCTTCGGTACATCATTCACCTTCACCGCTTGAGTAGTTGGTCGCCTCCCTGGCATGAAATCTATGTTGCTCGAATTAATTTGCGTTTCAAAATAAAAGGGGCGACAGAGTGATCCCTCTCACTATCAAAAAAAGACAAGTTATTTAACTATTTAAAATCAATAATTTAAAAACATAAAAATTGATAAAAAACTCAAGATGGAAAAATATACAGATCGGGATCACGTTATTTCATGAAGAAAAATTAGATTCAGATAGTTGAATCACATCTGATTTAGAGTTTTTTACAGGGAACTTATTTTTTGAAGAGAATAATGAGAAGCGCGTCACTTTTGGGATTAAAGTCACCTTATGTGCATTGTTGACGATATAAACAAAGGCGATTTCTATATGTTTCAGTTTTGGATAAACACCTAATTCGCATCAAACAAAAAGAGCTCCCGTTTTATCTTGAATAAGATAAAGGTCAGGAGCTCTTTTACTAATAGTGCTTATCGATTATTTAACTGAGGTAACTCGACTTACTTTCTCACCACTTTCTGAAATAGAGCGGATGTAAGTTTCACCAGAGACCGATGGACGTTGTTGCTCATCATACGTTAGCCACTTTTCACCATCTGCTGAGTATTGAAGCTCTACACCTGGGAATTGAACGTTCATCGCTAACTTACCATCCACAACCAGAGCGCCCGGCACGGGTAGTCGGTAATCAATGCCCGCTTTTTCAAGCTTAGCCAGTTCACGTTGACCCACGATATTGGCGAAGCGATTGAAGTCGCTGTTTAGCGCTTGCTTATTCACTAGGTTAGTTTCTGGAGAGTATTCAACGCCAACCTTGTAGTCGTTTTCCCAATCTGCTCGGTGCCATGCGCGCTCTGCTGCTGCTAGTACGCGAGGGAACACCATGTATTCATATTGCTCATCGTTACGTACTGTCTCAGACCAAAGCTGTGCTGATAGACCGTAGAAAGGTTTCGCTTCGATTTCACCTTTGCCAATAAAGCCGTTGCCATCGCGGTCTACAGATGTTTCCGCGTTTTGAGGCATATTCTCTGGTGCAAAACCAAACATTTTACGAGTATCGGTTGCACGAGTACCCCAATAGTAACCACGCTCTTTCGAGTCAACCTCATATGGGAAGTCCATGTACACGTAGTCTGGGTTAGAAGCGATCACGTCGTAACCTTTCTTAGACCACTCGTACACTGATGATGTGCCCCCCCAGTAAAGAACGTCCCAGAAGTTAACGCGTGTGTTTTCTGTTGCGAACGCATTCTCACCTTCACTGTACTTAAGGCCATCTTGCCAAGCTTGGAAGTTTGGAATGCCCTTCTCAGCAACAATCTTAGACACCTCTTCTGCAAAGTGGCTTGGCAGGTGACCGAAATCACTTACTGTACCGTCTGCAATTAATTTCTGACATTGTGGAGACTGTTGGAATGGCTTATCTTGCTTAGACAAGTCAATGTTACCTTTCCAAGCCACTTTATCTTCTGCATTAATATCTTGTAAGCCAGCGCCTAACTTGATGTTTTTCGCTTCATCGCCACCAAAGTGCCAAGTCGTTAGCGGAACACCCGCTTCTTGGTGCATTGCTGCCACTTCAGAGATCACTTTATCAACAAAGTGCGTCGAAGATTCCATACATGGGTTAATGAAGCTTTGCTTATCGTAGAACTGAACCGTGGTTACGTTCGATGTATCTAGTGGATCCATCAAGCGGTATTCATTTGCTGCCGCTTCTTTACCTTCCGCCATTAGACGAGTGTAACGCGCTTCCATCGACACCACAGCAGAACGAGCGTGTGCTGGCATATCAATTTCTGGAATTACTTCGATGCTGCGCGCTTTTGCGTAGCTTAAGATCTCGACGTAATCCGCTTTACTAAAGAAACCAGAGCCAAAGTTGTCTGTTGTTGGACCTGACCCTAGCTGAGGCAGTAAACAGCTTTGCTCTTCCAAATCAAAACAACGATTAGACCCTACATCCGTTAGCTCTGGTAAACCTGGAATTTCTAAACGCCAGCCTTCATCATCTGTTAGGTGAAGGTGCAGTTTATTCATCTTGTATGCCGCCATTTGGTCTAGCGTTGCTAGGATGGCATCTTTTGAGTGGAAGTTTCGAGCTACATCCACCATCACACCACGGTAATCAAAGCGCGGTGCATCTTTGATCGACAGTTGTGGTAATGATTCAGCGTTCTGACTATCTATTAGGCCAAAAATAGACTGAACTGCGTAGAAAGCACCCGTTTTATCAAACGCTTTAATCGCAATCCCCTCTTCCGAGATGCTTAGTTCATAAGCGCCAGATTTTGCTAAATCACCCGTAAACTGAGTAGGAACAACGGCAACACTTACAGGAAGGTCACCACTCACATCTACGTTTACCACATCTGCACGTTCTTCAATTGCAGCGAACTGATCAGCGTCGAATGCGTCTTTTGGTAAAGCAATACCACCAGCAATACTTACTGAACCTTCACCCGCTTCTACCGACATTGGCGTTGGCAATAGCGTTGTTGATACATCTTGAGTTGCTAGATCAGCATTCTTTTCAAAACGCGTCACCGCTGTCGCCATTACGTTATTATCATCAGGCGTACGCTTAAGGTTATTACCCTCAAGGCCGGTTACGAACGATGCAACATCTTCTGTATTCAATGATGCAATCATCTTAGGTTCTGCGTTTGGCGCCGTCACGAATGCACCTGGCATAAAGTCAGTTTCAAACAGTTGCCAGTATTCACTCGTTAACGGAAGAACCACTTCTTCACCAGCCGCAAAGCCGTCAAATTTTTCAGTAGGTTCTAGCTTGTGAAGGTCACCAGTAACGCGAGTGATCTTAAATTGCTCATTATCAACATCTAAAATAAGACGAATACTGTGGAAGTAGATGCTCCAATCTTTAGAGTCAATCGCTTCACCGTCATTGGTTAGCGTCATGTTCACTTTATTACATGACGCCCATTCAGCACCTAGGTCCTGACAAGCCAAGCCTTCATTCGCACCATGGTTAGTTAGAATTTCGTACTGAACATCAAGATTATCAGCCAGTGCATTCACTACTTTTTGTTCTGGTGCTTGCGTTACTGCACAACCTGTTAGGCCAGCCAATACCGCTACAGATAGTAAGTTTCTCTTCAACATCGTATTCACCCATAAATTAAAAATTGAGTAAGAAGCAAATTGGAGCGCTTCGAAAGTTAGATAAACTATATGGGCTTATTTTTTACCGTGAATTAAATCGAGCTAATAAAGTGATCGGCTTCAAATCTCAAAAATATTGATAAATTTAATTTAAATAAAATCATCAAGTTACAAGCATCGACACTTCCGTCATTTTAATTTTGACGTAAAATTTGAGAAATGAATCACAATCTTTTTTACCGATTTCATAAAATCGTGTCATTGGTAGTCAGAAAGGATTTAGAGTTTCAGCGTATTGTTATACTTTTCGTACAAACAACGTGACATCGTTCTCAAAAAAAACCGTTAAAAAACACCGTCAAAATCGATTTTAACGAGTTTAATACTTCCTAAAGGAGCTCCCTTTGCGCCCACTCTGGTACATGGTTTTATTCGTTTTCGCTTTTTCAGCAAGGCAAGCGCTCGCCGAGCCTCTTTATTGGCGAGCAAAAAAGGATGAACTGACACTCACTATCTTAGGTTCTGTGCACGTTGGGGACGAGAGTATGTACCCACTTCCTTCAGCGATCACCGACACGCTAAAAAACAGTGATGGGTTAGTTATCGAAACGGATATCAGAAAATCTGATGGCGTTGTATATCCCCGCAACAAACTCACTACAGCCGATGTACTCAATGAAGAACAGCTGCAATTATTAATCGACATCTCAAAATCATTGGATATGCCGACGCAACAACTGCTTAGCTCACCGCCTTGGGCGACATCTCTTTCCATACAGATGCAGCAGTTAAAAAATCTTGGTTATGGGTCCGCAGGAGGCGTTGATGCGACGCTAGCTTACAAAGCGACTATCCAAGATGTCCCGGTGATCAGCTTAGAGCCTCTTCAATTCCAAATAGACTTGATGACAAAACAGAAGGACGACGGTAAGGAGTGGTTAGTCAGTAGCCTTGAGGAATTTGACCAAACTGATCGTGTGGTTCATTGCCTAATAGAAAGCTGGAAGGCGGGTGATTTAGCAAAACTGGAAGCCTTCGCAAAGCTCTCTGAGATGTCGCCTGAACTAGAGAAAGCATTTTTAGCCGATCGAAACCTAGACTGGGCAAACAAACTAGCAGCCAATGATTGGAAACTCGACTCAAAAGGGAACTACTTGATTGTGGTTGGTGCCTTGCACCTAGTTGGCGAAGGTAACCTTTTGCAGTTGTTAAAAGAGAAAGGTTTTAATGTCACACAACAATCACAAAGCCAACAGGCTCAGTGTCAATTTGAGATTAGTGACGACAGCTAGTTCAACTCGAAGCCATGACCTTCTCCTAATATAAGCATTATCTAATAACAGAATCATTACATTTAATAGCACCATTGGGGTGCTATTATCTTTCGCTCTTTCTACCTACGGCGTTGTTCGAATGAAACCAGTACTTTTTGCTTTCCCTTTAGCCCTCACGATGCTGATGCCCTCAATAGCCTCAGCCAAAGAAACGTGCACCATTGAACAGTTTCAGGCTATAGATATTCAACCTGATGCTAAGGGCGGTGTCTTAGATAAAGAAAGTGGGCAGTTTTTGATTACAGAGAAACCACCGATGCGCTGCGCCAATATTACGTTCACAACATCGACAACACGAAACCGCATTGCAAGCCAAATGAATGGGAATTTTGAAGCGAGCTTTTACGATAACCAAACGGGTAACTCTCACTCGGTGACGTTTGATGAAGATGAGGTAAAGGCAGGTTACATTCGAATAGGCCCTAATAAACCAGCTGAAGCGTATGTTTGCTTTGTTACTTCAGAGACTCCAATCAAAAACATCACCTGTGATGTCAAGTAAACAGGTTTGGGGCTACTGGCTATTGGGTCAACCCTTGTCTCTGTAAAGGGCATATAGAACAACAAGAGATTCCCAACTCGCTCTAGGGAATGACGTACATACCGGAAAGCAAAAAAGCCGTAGCACCTTCTACTACAAAGAGTGCTACGGCTTTCTTTTATGTGGTCGGTGAAGAGCTATTTTGAAAATCAGGCGAACCCCACCTAGGTTCAAATCCCATTTCCCTTCCCCTGAAACGACGAAAGCCTGCTTAATGAGCAGGCTTTCTAAATGTGGTCGGTGAAGAGGGATTCGAACCCCCGACCCTCTGGTCCCAAACCAGATGCGCTACCAAGCTGCGCTATTCACCGAGATATCTAACTGGCTGATTGCCTGTCGATGGAGCGTATAATACGGATTCTGAATTTATCCGCAAGCGCTTTTTCTCATATTTATTGTGAATTCCAATCGTTCGAACAAAAGACATACAACAACTCGCTTGATGTGACGAAAAACACACAGTTACCAACAAGTATTTAACTTATGAAACAGAATTGATCCAGATCAGTGAATTGATAACACCACTTAATACACTAACCCGTGTCATATAACTTTGAGGTATACACATGGACTTTTGGCTAGATCTCCTATTTGGTAATGCGGTGGGACTATCTTCAATGATAGTAATCTTCGGGGCTCTGGGTCTCATGATGTTTTATGGAGGCTTCTTCATCTACAAAGTTATGACTGAAAAATCTCCTCACTAGAATCGCTCAGCCTAAATCATTTACTTTTAAGCATTGTTTTACTTTATAAGTATTACTTTATTTTATAACTAAATGTAAAAACGCTTTGCACCGGAGCAGACTTATTGTCTTCTCCGGTTTTTTCATTTTTAAACCCAGCCTCAACTTAGGTATACTTACCCTATCCTTCCCAACTTGAGATACACAATATGTCTCATGATGACGACTTAGATCTATTCCAAGAAATGATGGGCGATGTTAAACGTATCGACCATGACACCGCTGAACACCAAAAAGTACACCGAGTCACAGAATCTCACCTTGCTAAGCGTGAAGCCGCTATGTGGCTGTCTGACGACGAGAAAGACTACTTATCATTAGACTATTCGCCAATGATCAAGCCAGACGATGTCGTTGCTTATAAAAAAGACGGTGTACAAGAAGGCGTATACAAAAAGCTGCGCCTAGGCAAATACCCTATTCAAGCCAAGCTCGACCTTCATAGAAAAACACTGAAAGACGCACGTAACGAAGTGCTTTCATTTTTGCGTCAGTGTTTAAGAATGGATGTTCGTACCGTCATCATTGTTCACGGTAAGGGAGAGCGTTCGAACCCACCAGCAATGATGAAAAGCTACGTGGCAAATTGGCTCACGCAAATCAACGACGTTCAATGTGTTCATTCTGCTCAGCAATTTCATGGTGATACGGGCGCTGTCTATGTCATGCTCAGAAAGAGTAATGAGAAAAAGCTAGAGAACAGAGAGCGCCATCAAAAACGCACCAGTTAATAGGTTGAGATAGATAAACGGGCGAATAACGATTTTGCATCAGGATCGATATTTCGTGCCTAGACTCACACCAAGTGCTAAAATTGCCTCAGTTAACGAATTCCAACTCAAAGCAACTATCCAAAGGTTGCTTTTTGTTTATTTATATTTCCGTTGTGAAACGCTAAGAGAATATCATGTCACAAGAATCCCAAGCTAAACGCCTTAATAAATACATCAGTGAAACTGGTTTTTGCTCACGCCGCGAAGCCGATAAACTCATTGATGCAGGCCGAGTTACTATTAACGGTAAGATCCCTGAGATGGGCACTAAAGTCTTGCCAGGTGATGATGTTGAGATCGACAATAAGCCTGTTCGCTCAAAAGAGAAGCCGATTTACATTGCTCTTAATAAACCAACAGGTATCACCTGTACGACTGAGCGTGATATTCCTGGCAACATCGTCGACTTTATCGGCCACCACAAGCGTATTTTCCCTATTGGCCGCTTAGATAAACCTTCTGATGGCCTTATCTTCTTGACCAACGATGGCGACATCGTAAATAAAATCCTACGTGCAGGTAACAATCACGAGAAAGAATACGTGGTGCGTGTAGATAAGCCGATTACGACTGAGTTTTTGAAGCAAATGGGCGCTGGTGTCCATATTCTCGATACTGTTACCTTGCCATGTAAGGTCGAGAAAGAGACCAAGTTCTCATTCCGAATTACACTAACACAAGGCCTTAACCGCCAAATTCGCCGTATGTGTGAAGCGCTCGGTTACGAAGTATTTAAGCTGCGCCGTGTTCGTATTATGAATATCTCACTAGACGGTATTCCTAACGGCAAATGGCGCTACCTGAGCGACGAAGAGATCACTGAGATCTTGGCGATGTGTGAAGGTTCAGTAAGTACGGAAGATGCGTCAAAAATGAACGCGAAAGGTCAACGTATTCGTAAAGCGACTGACGCGAAACTTTTTGACAGCCGTGAAGAGAACCAAACTTCAACAGCACGTCGCAATCAAAAAGAGAACCGTACTCGCACTTACCGCGGTAACAATGCGGATGAATTCCGTCATGCGCCTAATTCAAAGCGTGGCCGCAATTCGTCGAACGGTGAAAGCGGTGGTAATACCGAGAACTGGAAATCAAACTCTCGTTCAGAGCGCTCTAACTCAGATAGAAACCGTTCGGATCGCAATCGTAACGATCGCGACAATACCGATCGTAGAAGCGGTAAACCGGCAAACCGCAGCCAAAATTCAAACAGACCGAACAAACCTGCACCAAAGCGTGTTGGTGGTACTTTAGGTCTTAAGAAGTAGTCAGAATCAATAAGACGAGACACTCGATATAAAAACGCCCGCTAGATTAGTCTAGCGGGCGTTTTTTTTGGTCATTCGATAGCTTTATCGTCATGATGACGACAATCTATAAACAGAGATCAGCAAACTGGCCGCGAGTGAGCAATGCTAAGTCTTTTGGATCTAACTCAATCTCTAGCCCGCGCTTCCCTGCACTCACACAGATAGTTTCAAAATCGGTAGCGCTTGAATGAACAAAGGTAGGCAGTGCTTTTTTCTGTCCAAGAGGACTAATTCCACCAACAACATAACCCGTGGTTTTCTGAGCAATATCTGGATCAGCCATCTCCGCTTTTTTGCCCTTCGCCGCTTTCGCTGCAAGCTTTAAGTTTAGCTTCTGATCGACAGGAATAACGGCAACCGCCAAATCTTTAGCGACACCGTTCAAACAGAACAAAAGCGTTTTGAACACACGTTTTGGGTCCTGACCCAGCGCTTCAACGGCTTCCAATCCATAGTTGGTATTATTCGCATCATGATGATACTGATGCACACTATGAGCGATTTTCTTTTTCTTGGCGAGATTGATTGCAGGGGTCATAACAAATCCAAACGATAGATAAACAAAAAGCGACGCCGAGGCGTCGCTTTAGTTAAATTTATCATGGTGCTAGAGTCAATCTAATTTAGCCCCTATTGACACAATTACTTGTATTCAATTACTTGTAAACCATTTGGCCTGAAGGTGCGTACTTGTTTACGTCAACCGGGCTGTTTGCTTCTAGGTATTCTTTCAGTACTTCAGCGTCAACAAAGCCAGTGTTTACGTAACCAGGGTGGTCAGACAGTTTAGGGTAACCATCACCACCAGCTGCGTTGAAGCTTGGCACCGTGAAGCGGTATGTTTCATCTAAACGTAGCTGTTTACCACCGATGAATACATTCGATACTTCACCGTTTGCCACTGTCATTGAGATACCAGCAAACTGTGCGTAAGCACCAGAATCGATTGGTTTAGTCGCCACTACATTTAGGTAATCTAGAACTTCTTTACCCGTCATGTCTGTGTAAGTCAGGATGTTTGCAAAAGGTTGTACTGTTAGTACGTCTTTGTAAGTCACATCACCGGCTTCAATTGAATCACGTACACCACCAGAGTTCATCACAGCGAAGTCTGCTTTTGCACGCTCCATGTGAGACGTTGCAATCAAACGACCTAGGTTAGTCTGTTGGAAACGAACAACGTTACGGTCGCCTTCAAGCTTGCCATTAGTTTCAGCAATTTGAACTTCTAGCTGTGCTTGACCTTGCTCTTGGAAAGGACGTAGGAATTCAAGTAACTCTGGGTCTTGTGCGATTTCATCTTGAATAAGAACACGTTGCTTCTTACCGTCAATCTTAACTTTCTTCTTAAGGTTAACTGGAATCAGATCGTAGCTCACCATCTCTAGTTCGCCGTTACGGAATTCGTAATCAGCACGGCCTACGTACTTGCCCCACTCATGAGCTTGAACGATGTAAGTACCGTTCTGTACGTCAGGCTTACACTCATCACCCGGCTTGAAGTTTTTCTTCGCTACGTTAGGGCCTTCCATACATACAGGCTCTTGAGAGTGACCACCAACGATCATGTCTAGATCGCCTTCGTTTAGGTAACGAGCGAGTGCAACATCACCCGGAGCGTTAACACCACGTTGGCCATTTTCGTAGTGACCCATGTGAGTCACAGCAAAGATTAGATCCGGTTTTTCTGTTTCTTTAAGTTCAGCGATTAGCTTCTTCGCTTCTTCTTTAGGGTCACGGAAATCTATGCCTGCGATAAATTCAGGGTTACCAATCTTTTGGGTATCTTCAGTTGTTAAACCAATAACCGCAATCTTGATACCTTGCTTTTCAAACATTTCGTACGCTTGGAATTTACGTTCGCCTGTCGCTTTATCGTAGATGTTTGCAGATAGCATTGGGAAGTTAGCCCAGTCGATCTGCTTTTGTAGTACGTCTAAAGAGTTATCAAACTCGTGGTTACCCAATGCCATTGCATCGTAACCAATTTTGTTCATACCTTTAAAATCAGGTTCTGCGTCCTGAAGATCTGACTCTGGAACACCCGTGTTGATGTCACCGCCAGATAGAAGCAACACGCTACCGCCTTCTGCTTCAACTTCTGAACGAAGTTGGTCAACAAGCGTTTTACGCGCAGACATGCCGTATTCGCCGTATTTATTCTGCCAGAAACGACCATGGTTATCGTTTGTGTGAAGAATCGTTAGCTTGTAAGTTTCGTCTTGGTTCCAATCATGAGCTGATTGAGACGCACACCCAGCTAAAGTAGCTAGGATTGCAGCACTTAGTGCTGTCTTTAGAATAAGGCGTTGCTTCATTGTCATACCTTTGAACTTTTTAGGGGAATCCACTGCTTTTTATAATCTATTGCGACCCCTTTCCTGGAGTTCGAACAATAAGACTTCAACATGACTAATCTTAAATTAACATTCTAGATGTAACACGACGATTTCATATTTATGTCGAATTGGTCACGCATAGATCAACAGTTAAGTGTAACAAAATTATGAGATTACACTCAAACTTCCCCTGCATCACAGGCAATCGTTTACTTATAAAGTGTGATGAACATCAGTAATTTACTGTAAACAGGACAGACCTCACACACTCATGGTTATTTCTTAGGGAGTCAAAGATTCTGTTAACAAGGGTTTAATCATCTAGCGCTAATTAGCGCTCAAAAGAACAGATAAGCGCACAACGAAACGAACTGATACCCAGATAAACAAAAACGCCCAACTCTTAGAGTTGGGCGTTTATTTGATATCGTTAAATAACCACTTTAACTAATTTACATTAGCGAGTTATTTAACATCAGCTTCAGCTACTTAATATCGATGTGCTCAAAGCCTTTGATAAGGTCATCCAGTGCTTTCATCTGCTTCAAGAACGGCTCTAGTTTGTCTAGAGGTAGCGCAGATGGGCCATCACAGCGAGCTTGGTCTGGGTTAGGGTGAGCTTCAATGAACAGACCCGCAATACCTGTCGCAAGACCCGCTTTAGCAAGCTCAACCGTTTGCTCACGACGGCCGCCAGATGCAGCACCTGATGGGTCACGCATTTGTAGAGAGTGCGTCACATCGAAGATGATTGGGCTACCGTTTGAAGACTTCTTCATTACGCCAAAGCCAAGCATATCAACTACTAGGTTGTCGTAACCCATGCAAGCGCCACGCTCACAAAGGATGATGTTGTCGTTACCACACTCAGCGAACTTATCAACGATGTTGCCAACTTGGTTCGGGCTCATGAACTGAGGCTTCTTCACGTTGATTACTGCGCCAGTCTTAGCCATTGCTTCAACAAGATCAGTTTGACGAGCTAAGAATGCAGGTAGTTGGATCACATCAACCACATCCGCAACAGGCTGAGCTTGGGCTTCTGTGTGAATATCAGTAATGATCTTCACGCCGAAAGTGTCTTTCAGCTCTTGGAAGATTTTAAGACCTTCTTCCATGCCTGGACCACGGTATGAATGAACTGAGCTTCGATTCGCTTTATCGAAAGACGCCTTAAATACGTAAGGGATGCCCAGCTTCTCTGTTACTTTTACATAGTGCTCACAGATCTGCATAGCGAGATCGCGAGATTCAAGAACGTTCATGCCTGCAAATAGCGTAAATGGCTTGTCGTTAGCAATTGGCATATCGCCAATATGAACTGTTTTCTGTTCCATCATATTCTCTCTAAATAATTATTAATTAGTGAACAACCACTGTCTTTTCGTTCATGACGTTCACTTGAGATTTCAGTAACTCAGATGCAGGGTCATCTGGGCATTGGTCGATAAAGTATTGATAATCCGTTGCAGCCACTTGATGACAGTCTAGCTGCTGATAGATAAAACCGCGGTCACGGATTTCATACGGGTCATCCGGCACAAACGTTAACGCCAGATCGGTACACTTCAATGCAAGTGTATAACGCTCTTCTCGCAGCAGTGCACTCTTGAGCAGAGCTAACCACTTACCAATAATTGTTGGATGGTCGGCGACTTCCAAGTGCTCAGGTTTCACCTTAGCTAATGGGCCATCATGCCCAATTAACCATGCTCGCAACGTTTGTTCGCCAACGTACTCACCGTTATAAGGGTTAATGTAGGCCGCAGCTTGCCCGTACCAGCTTACTTTAAGTAAGAATTGAGTCGGGAAAGAGACGCCCTCTACAGGAAAGCCTAGCTTGCGACCTAGAAAAAGAAAGATCGCCCCCAGACTCACTGGAATGCCTTTCTTTCTCTCAAGCACTTTATCAATGAATGCGTTTTCTGAAGAGAAGTACGCGTCCTTATCGCCAGCAAAACCCCACTCGTAGAAAAATAGTCGAATAAAAGACTCAAACTTCTGCTGTTCGTCGGTTTCATGAACCAAAGCAAACTCAGCTTCTTTAAACAATCTTGCCAGCTCTTGCTCAGCCCAACTGTCTTGGGTTTCTGGGTTAATCGCTTTATTTAAGATCAATGCACCTTCAGCTAATTCTAGCTGGTCAAAGTCTTCATCAAAAAATTCGTACATAGATAGTTAACCGAAAATAAGGAGATAATTAACCGAAAAATGTTGGCGTCTTGGTCATTGCGATTTTGCCTGCCATTGCTAACCAGCCAAGTGCACCGAAGAAAGAGAAAACTCTCAATAGCTTGTTCTTACCTAGCTTAAGTGCAAAGAAGCCCAATGCAATGTAAGCCATAACACAGGTTAGTTTTTCAGTTAACCATGGTGCTGCAGGTGTAAATGGAATAAAGCCGGTGATAAAAATCAAACCAATACCCGATAGCAGTAGCAACGAATCATTGATATGAGGAAAACGCTGCAAGAAAGGATGCTTAAGCTTTGGAGAGTTAGCCATCATAAGAGCGAAACGAATCGAAAGCAGCAGTGCGCTTATCGCAATCGTTAGTAAGTGAAAATGTTTTAAACCTTCGTACATGGTATTCCTTTATATTTTTATATGTGCTTTCGTTAACACGAGCCACACAATACCCGTTAATGCTCTGTATTTCTGCGTTAAATGCATCATCGGGTGAAATGTATTGTCGAGTTAAAGGTATCAATTTAGCAAGTTCATCATCTATTGCTCACAAGACGATTAACCGCAGCCGATGGACAGTCACTATCTATGAACAGTCACTAACTATGAACAGTAACGACCCAATGTCACTCGGTCATTACCACCGTAATCTTTCTCTGTGACAACATCGAGATAACCGAGCGCCTGCATTATCTCACGCACCGCCAAGCCTTGGTCGTAACCGTGTTCAAACGCCAACCAGCCTTCATTTTCCAAAAAGCCACGTGCATTTTCAGAAATATAGCGAATGTCAGCCAGTCCTTTCTCTTCAGCAACCAATGCGGTAATTGGCTCAAAACGCACATCCCCTTGAGATAAATGAGGATCATCTTTCTCAATATAAGGTGGGTTAGAGACAATCAGAGAGAACTTCACAGCTTCTTCAGAGCTCAAAGGCTCAAACCAACTGCCATGTAAAAACGTAGCGTTGGTGATGTTTAAGCGCTTCGCATTTTCTGTCGCCAGCTGCTGCGCTTCAGGGCGAAGATCAATACCCGTTACCTGTCGGTTCGGCATCTCTGACGCCAATGCTAACGCGATAGCACCTGTACCTGTCCCTAAATCTAGAATCGCACCTTGCTTGCCGTAAGTTTTATCCAAAGCCACCTCAACCAAACGCTCAGTATCTGGGCGTGGAATTAAGGTAGAAGGAGAAACTTTTAACGGCAGTGACCAAAACTCACGCTCACCGATAATATAAGCCACAGGCTCACCAGTTAAGCGACGTTTTAGAAGGGCATTGAATTCAGACTCTTGCTCTGAGGTGAGATGCTTCTCAGGCCAAGTCAGTAAGTAAGATCTTGGTTTATCTAAGGCGTGACAAAGCAGTACCGCTGCATCAATAGAGGGTGATGTGTTATCACCCTCTTGAAGCTTTACGATTGCTGCTTTTAAAGCACTTTCAACCGTATATGCTGACTGCATACAGGTTAGTTGTTCTCTGCAAGTGCAGCAAGCTGATCGGCTTGGTGCTCTTGAAGTACAGGATCAAGCAAGCTTTGCATGTCACCTTCAAGTACTTCGTTAAGACGGTAGATAGTAAGGTTGATACGGTGATCCGAAACACGACCTTGTGGGTAGTTGTACGTACGAATACGGTCACTACGGTCACCAGAACCTAATAGGTTACGACGTGTATCAGAAACCGCTGCCGCGCGGCGCTCTTCTTCTGCTTGAACAATACGAGCAGCAAGAACAGCCATCGCTTTCGCTTTGTTTTTATGCTGAGAACGCTCGTCCTGACACTCTACTACTGTACCCGTTGGTAAGTGAGTAATACGGATTGCTGAATCCGTGGTGTTAACGTGCTGACCACCCGCGCCTGATGCACGGAAAGTATCAATTTTAAGATCGCCCGCTTTGATTTCAGGCAGATCAGCTTCTGGGATCTCAGGCATAACTGCAACTGTACATGCTGACGTGTGAACACGGCCTTGAGATTCAGTTTCAGGTACACGTTGTACACGGTGACCGCCCGACTCAAACTTCATGGTGCCGTAAACAGCATCGCCGCTTACCTTAGCGATCATCTCTTTGTAGCCGCCTTGTTCAGAAGCATTGCTGCTCATGATTTCAACGCGCCAACCTTTCTTCTCAGCAAACTTAGAGTACATACGGAACAGGTTGCCCGCGAAGATACCCGCTTCATCACCACCCGCGCCTGCACGGATTTCAAGGAAACAGTTGCGCTCATCGTTTGGATCTTTTGGAATCAGAAGAATCTGTAGCTCATCAGTCAAACGTTCAATCGCCGCTTTTGCGTCTTTGATTTCGTCTTGAGCCATTTCACGCATTTCAGCGTCATCTTCGTTCGCCATATCTTCAGCAGCTTCTAAATCTTCTTGAGCTTGCTGGTATGACTGGAAGCAAGCCGTTACTTCTTCTAGTTGAGAGTACTCTTTAGAAAGTGCACGGAATTTGTCTTGATTCCCGATTACATCTGGATCACCAAGTAGATGTTGAACTTCTTCATAGCGTTCAACAAGTGTTTCAAGCTTTACTAGAATCGAGGCTTTCATAATGTCTTATTCTGTTGGAGGTCTAATATTATTGAGGGTTTTCTAAGCCCAAACTCTGTCTAATGACCATTAATTTTGCAGGTTCTCCTTGCTCTGCTGCACTTTGAAGTGCGCGCGTTGGAGCATGGATCAATTTGTTTGTGAGCTTATTGCTTAGCTCAAGTAAGACTTTTTCAGGGTCACCGCCAGCGGCAAGTGATTGTAAACTCTTACTTAATAATTCTTCTCGGATTTCGTTGGCCGATTTACGGTAGTCACGAATACTGTCTACTGCTTGCAGTGAACGCATCCAACTCATGAATGCCGCACTTTCTTCGCTAACTATTGCTTCCGCTTGAATCGCTTCCACTTTGCGTTGTTCAATGTTGCCATCAACAATCGACTGCAGATCATCCACAGAATAAAGGTAGGCGTCGTTTAATTCGCCGACCTGAGATTCCACATCACGCGGAACCGCAATATCAACCAATAACATAGGTTGATGTTTTCTCGTCTTCAGCGCGGTCTCTACCATACCCTTACCTATAATCGGTAACGGACTGGCGGTTGAGCTGATCACGATATCCGCTCGATGCAGATGATCAGGGATCTCATTTAGGCTGATCACTTCAGCACCAAACTCTTCAGCCAGCCCTAAAGCACGCTCACGAGTTCGGTTAGCCACTATCATCTTGGTACAGCCATTTGCTGAAAGATGCTTAGCCACCAACTCAATCGTTTCACCCGCCCCCACCAATAACACGGTTGAATCGGCAATCGATTCAAATATGTGCTTGGCTAACGTACAAGCTGCGTAAGCAACCGAAACCGCGCTTCCGCCGATCTCCGTTTCAGTTCGAACACGCTTCGCGACAGAGAATGATTTCTGGAACAGTTTTTCCATTGAAGCATCAACAGATTTGTTCTCTCGCGAGTCTGTATAAGCTTGCTTCACCTGACCTAAGATCTGTGGCTCGCCCAATACTAAAGAGTCCAAACCACAAGCTACACGCATTAAATGTTTAATCGCAGCCTGCTCTTCATGGATATAAAGGCTTGGTTTTAGCTCTTCAGGGCTAACTTGATGGAAAACTGACAACCAATCGATCAACTTGTTTTTTGCCACGCCTTTGACGTCACAATACACTTCAGTTCGATTACAGGTAGAAAGTATGACACTTCCATTTACGTGTGCATTTGCGTTAAGTTGCTTGAGTGCCTCAGATAATTTATCTGGACCAAAAGCGACTTTTTCTCGCAATTCAACCGACGCTGTATTGTGATTGATACCTACGGCAAGCAAAGACATGTATCAGAAGTTCTCGATCAGGGAATGGAAACAAGGGGCGAATTTTACTTGATGCATGGCTCTATTTAAAGAGCAAGCGGGATTTGTTTTCCTGACTTCGTGAATTCAATGCTATAGTTGAAGCGTTTTTTAGATAAATTTGAACAAGTTGTGAGCAAATATGAGCAAGCTTCTCAAAATCACGTCTCTTATTTTTATGACCATAATTATGGTGGGTTGCTCGTCTATCCCAGAACAACCAACCAGCGTCGAGTGGCAAAGTCACCAAGATCGGCTTTTACAGATAGAAAACTATCAAGCGTCAGGCAAGCTCGCTTACATTTCCCCAGAGCAACGCCAAAGCCTCAATTTCATTTGGAAGCACTCTCCAAATAAAAGTCAATTAAGGCTTACGACGTTTCTCGGTCAAACCGCATTGAACCTAACCATTGATCCATCGGGTGCAAAAGTCGTGACCTATGATGACCAAATCTTTACTCATGCGAGTGCTTCAATCTTGGTTGAGCAGCTGACAGGCTTACAGATCCCCATTGATCATCTACCACAATGGTTCCTTGGCATTCCAGACCAAGCCGATTCCTATCAACTCAACAGCACCAACACGCTTGAATCTCTGTCCAAACAAGTCAGCAGTCAATTATGGACACTGAATTTTGCTAACTATCGCAATACAGAGATGCCGAGTAAGCAACTATCGAATGAAGACAACGCAAAAGTAGAGACAATCCCACTCCCTACTCGATTGTCATTCAAGCAAAACGAGAACAAAATCAACATTGTAGTTTCGAAGTGGACACTGAAAAAATGATAACAACGCCAACCCATTGGCCCTCTCCGGCTAAACTGAATTTATTTCTCTATATCACTGGTCGACGTGACAATGGCTATCACGAACTTCAAACCTTATTTCAGTTTGTCGATTTTGGTGATGAACTGACGGTCACTGCAAATAAAAAAACAAGTGCGATCACAATAAGCCCTGCAATTCCGGGCGTTGCTACAGAAGACAACCTTATTTGGAAAGCGGCTACGGCCCTTCAACAATACACATCGACCTCTTTCGGTGCGGATATTGAACTCAAGAAAGTGCTGCCTATGGGTGGTGGTATTGGTGGAGGCTCTTCAAACGCAGCAACCGTGTTGGTCGCCCTGAATTATTTATGGCAACTCAACCTCTCGGATGATCAGCTCGCTAAGATCGGTTTGAAGCTTGGTGCTGACGTTCCTGTCTTCGTTCGAGGCTACGCCGCCTTTGCTGAAGGCGTTGGAGAACAGCTACAGCCAGCTAATCCGGATGAGAAATGGTATCTTGTGGTTAAACCTCAAGTGAGCATAGCAACTGTAGACATATTCACACATTCAGAATTAACTCGAAACACGCCAAAGCGAGCGCTATCAACGCTTCTAGAGCAAGAATACGTAAACGATTGCGAAAAAATTGTGCGAATGCTGTACCCAGAGGTTGATAAGCAACTTTCATGGCTGCTACAATACGCGCCGTCGAGATTGACTGGCACAGGTTCGTGCGTTTTTGCTGAATTTAACAGCGAAAAAGACGCCGAATTGGTGCGAGAACAACTGCCTGACACAGTTTCCGCTTTCGTAGCGAAAGGAAGAAACATTTCTCCTTTAAAAGAAACTCTGGCTGAATACCAATCAGCCCACCCACAATCTATTTAAAACTGGACGCAACCCGAGGTTTCCACCGTGCCTGATATGAAGCTATTTGCTGGTAACGCAACACCTGAACTAGCCCAACGTATTGCTGATCGTCTATACATCTCTCTTGGCGATGCTACTGTAGACCGTTTTTCTGATGGCGAAGTCGCTGTTCAAATCAATGAAAACGTTCGTGGTAGCGATGTATTCCTGATTCAATCAACTTGTGCACCAACCAATGACAACCTTATGGAATTGGTGGTAATGATTGACGCAATGCGCCGTGCTTCTGCTGGCCGTATTACTGCTGTAATCCCTTACTTCGGTTATGCCCGTCAAGATCGTCGTGTACGTTCTGCTCGTGTGCCAATTACTGCAAAAGTTGTTGCAGATTTCCTTTCTAACGTTGGCGTTGACCGCGTTCTTACTATCGACCTACACGCAGAGCAAATCCAAGGCTTCTTCGATGTACCAGTTGATAACATCTTCGGTACTCCAGTTCTTCTAGAAGACATGGCTAACCGTGGCCTAGAAAACCCAGTTGTGGTTTCTCCAGACCTTGGTGGTGTTGTACGTGCTCGTGCAACGGCTAAAGCGCTAGGTGATGTTGACATCGCTATCGTTGATAAGCGTCGTCCACGTGCTAACGTTTCTGAAGTAATGAACCTAATCGGTGATGTTGAAGGCCGTGACTGTGTTATCGTTGATGACATGATCGATACAGGTGGCACACTATGTAAAGCAGCTGAAGCACTTAAAGAGCGCGGTGCTAAGCGTGTATTCGCTTACGCAACTCACGCTGTTTTCTCTGGTACTGCTGCGAACAACATCAAGAACTCTGTTCTAGACCAAGTTATCGTAACGGATTCTATCTCTCTATCTCCAGAGATGGCTGCGACTGGTAAAGTGACAACACTTAGCCTTTCTCGCATGCTTGCTGAAGCGATTCGTCGTATCAGCAACGAAGAATCAATCTCAGCGATGTTCAACTAATCAGAGCTCAATAGCTTTGTTTTAGAAACACGTGAGAGAAAAACATTAAGCACTTCATTCAATGAAGTGCTTTTTTTATGTCTGAGTAATATTGCCCTACTAGTTATCACAAACAGGAATAATCGCGCAGCTATCAGCTAGCTCGCACCTTTTTCATAAACTGTGATATCATACGGCGCTTTTTGAAATCCCAAGAGAGATCCATACCTTGAGCCAACAAATAAAACTTCTCGTTGGACTGGCTAATCCAGGTCCAGAATACGCCAAAACTCGCCACAATGCGGGTGCTTGGGTAGTTGAAGAATTAGCGCGTGTACATAACGTGACACTAAAGAACGAACCAAAGTTCTTTGGCCTAACGGGTCGTATCATGGTTCACGGTGAAGATCTTCGTTTGCTGATCCCAACTACTTTTATGAACTTGTCAGGCAAAGCAGTTGCAGCCTTAGCAAAGTTCTACCAAATTAAACCTGAAGAGATCATGGTCGCTCACGACGAGTTAGATCTGCCTCCTGGTATTGGAAAGTTTAAAAAAGGTGGTGGTCATGGTGGACATAATGGTCTGAAAGACATCATCAGCAAACAGGGTAACAATAAAGAATTCTATCGTCTTAGATTAGGCATTGGCCATCCAGGACACAAAGATAAAGTTGCAGGTTATGTATTAGGCAAAGCTCCTCAAAAAGAGCAAGAGTGTATCGAGGCCGTCGTTGACGAATCGGTTCGCAGCCTAGACATCTTATTGAAAGATGGCCTACCAAAAGCACAAAATCGCTTACATACGTTCAAAGCAGAATAAGGTTTATATCATGGGTTTTAAATGTGGCATCGTTGGTCTACCAAACGTTGGTAAGTCAACTCTGTTTAACGCACTGACTAAAGCAGGCATCGAAGCAGCAAACTTTCCATTTTGTACGATCGAACCAAACACAGGTATCGTTCCGGTTCCAGATCTACGCTTAGATGCATTAGCAAAAATTGTTAATCCACAGAAGATCCTTCCAACGACAATGGAATTCGTAGATATCGCGGGCCTAGTAGCTGGCGCATCTAAAGGTGAAGGTCTTGGTAACAAATTCCTAGCTAACATCCGTGAAACTGACGCTATCGGTCACGTTGTGCGCTGCTTTGAAAATGAAAACATTGTTCACGTTGCTGGCAAAGTATCTCCAATCGAAGATATCGAAGTGATCAACCTTGAACTTGCACTGGCTGACTTAGACAGCTGTGAGCGTGCAATTCAACGTAACGCGAAGAAAGCAAAAGGCGGCGACAAAGACGCTAAATTCGAAATCACTGTACTAGAAAAGCTACTTCCAGTTCTAACAGAAGGTGGGATGGCGCGTACTGTTGAACTTGGCAAAGAAGAAGCGGCAGCAATCGGCTACCTAAACTTCCTAACGCTTAAGCCAACAATGTACATCGCAAACGTTGCAGAAGATGGTTTTGAGAATAACCCATACCTAGACGCTGTTCGTGAATACGCTGAAAACGAAAACAACGTAGTTGTTGCTGTTTGTGCAGCAATCGAATCTGAGCTTTCTGAACTTGACGACGAAGATCGCGAAGAGTTCCTAGCGGATATGGGTATCGAAGAGCCAGGTCTTAACCGAGTGATCCGCTCTGGTTACGAACTACTGACTCTTCAAACTTACTTCACAGCTGGCGTTAAAGAAGTTCGTGCTTGGACAATCCCTGTAGGTGCAACTGCGCCACAAGCAGCGGGTAAGATCCACACAGACTTCGAGAAAGGTTTCATCCGTGCTGAAGTTGTTGGATTTGATCACTTCATCGAATTTAACGGTGAGAGCGGAGCGAAAGACGCAGGTAAATGGCGCCTTGAAGGTAAAGAATACATTGTTAAAGATGGTGACGTTGTTCACTTCCGCTTCAACGTATAATTCTGATTAAACATCTAGAAAAAAGGCCAGTGAATTCACTGGCCTTTTTGTTTTTCCTCTTTCAAATTGCCCTTCATCAGAAACTTAACTTCCTATATATATCGCCTTTTTGACCTGTTTTTTGTCGACAAATACGCCTCTTTGCCTAAAAAGAAACCGAACAGATGTTTATTCGCGATTTATTCAAAAAAAAAGTTGACGGGTTTCGCTCAACTACGCATAATGCGCCCCGTTCACAACGAAGCGGCAACGTCTCGAAATGAACGACAATTTGGAAATGGCTACTTAGCTCAGTTGGTTAGAGCACATCACTCATAATGATGGGGTCGCAGGTTCAAATCCCGCAGTAGCCACCACTTATACAACGTCTTATTGAAGCACCAATATTCGATATGACTATAAAGATTTGCTGCGGTCGTGGCGGCGGTCGTGGCGGAATTGGTAGACGCACCAGATTTAGGTTCTGGCGCCGAGAGGTGTGAGAGTTCAAGTCTCTCCGACCGCACCATATTGAGATATCTTAAGTGATATCATTGTTGGGCTATCGCCAAGCGGTAAGGCACTGGCTTTTGATGCCAGCATTCCCTGGTTCGAATCCAGGTAGCCCAGCCACTATTTAAAGTGTAATTATCTTTAAAAAGATAATGGCATTGGAAGCGAGATTATATTATATTACTTCGCTCTCAGATGGCTACTTAGCTCAGTTGGTTAGAGCACATCACTCATAATGATGGGGTCGCAGGTTCAAATCCCGCAGTAGCCACCATTCTTTCTTTATGAAAGAAGAACAAACAACGTTATATTGAATCACCAATGTCGATATAACTATACTCTTCGCTAGAGTAAAAGCTTTGCTGCGGTCGTGGCGGAATTGGTAGACGCACCAGATTTAGGTTCTGGCGCCGAGAGGTGTGAGAGTTCAAGTCTCTCCGACCGCACCATATTGAGATATCTTAAGTGATATCATTGTTGGGCTATCGCCAAGCGGTAAGGCACTGGCTTTTGATGCCAGCATTCCCTGGTTCGAATCCAGGTAGCCCAGCCACTATTTAAA
>NZ_PIGC01000026.1:0-59764 GCF_003050065.1 Vibrio sp. 10N.286.51.C3
AGGCGGGTGGTTTAGGTAAATCCGGACCGCTACTAACGCTGAGATACGATGTCGAGCTACTACGGTAGTGAAGTCATTGATGCCATGCTTCCAGGAAAAGCCTCTAAGCTTCAGATTGTAAGGAATCGTACCCCAAACCGACACAGGTGGTCGGGTAGAGAATACCAAGGCGCTTGAGAGAACTCGGGTGAAGGAACTAGGCAAAATGGTACCGTAACTTCGGGAGAAGGTACGCTCTTATCAGTGAAGTCCCTTGCGGATGGAGCAGACGAGAGTCGCAGATACCAGGTGGCTGCAACTGTTTATTAAAAACACAGCACTGTGCAAAATCGTAAGATGACGTATACGGTGTGACGCCTGCCCGGTGCCGGAAGGTTAATTGATGGGGTTAGACTTCGGTCGAAGCTCTTGATCGAAGCCCCGGTAAACGGCGGCCGTAACTATAACGGTCCTAAGGTAGCGAAATTCCTTGTCGGGTAAGTTCCGACCTGCACGAATGGCGTAATGATGGCCACGCTGTCTCCACCCGAGACTCAGTGAAATTGAAATCGCTGTGAAGATGCAGTGTACCCGCGGCTAGACGGAAAGACCCCGTGAACCTTTACTACAGCTTGGCACTGAACATTGAACCTACATGTGTAGGATAGGTGGGAGACTTTGAAACCGCGTCGCTAGATGTGGTGGAGTCGTCCTTGAAATACCACCCTTGTAGTTTTGATGTTCTAACGTTGGCCCCTGAATCGGGGTTACGGACAGTGCCTGGTGGGTAGTTTGACTGGGGCGGTCTCCTCCCAAAGAGTAACGGAGGAGCACGAAGGTGGGCTAAACACGGTTGGACATCGTGTGGTTAGTGCAATGGCATAAGCCCGCTTGACTGCGAGAATGACAATTCGAGCAGGTGCGAAAGCAGGTCATAGTGATCCGGTGGTTCTGAATGGAAGGGCCATCGCTCAACGGATAAAAGGTACTCCGGGGATAACAGGCTGATACCGCCCAAGAGTTCATATCGACGGCGGTGTTTGGCACCTCGATGTCGGCTCATCACATCCTGGGGCTGAAGTCGGTCCCAAGGGTATGGCTGTTCGCCATTTAAAGTGGTACGCGAGCTGGGTTTAGAACGTCGTGAGACAGTTCGGTCCCTATCTGCCGTGGGCGTTGGAAAATTGAAAGGGGCTGCTCCTAGTACGAGAGGACCGGAGTGGACGAACCTCTGGTGTTCGGGTTGTCATGCCAATGGCATTGCCCGGTAGCTAAGTTCGGAATCGATAACCGCTGAAAGCATCTAAGCGGGAAGCGAGCCTTGAGATGAGTTTTCCCTGGCGCTTTAAGCGTCCTAAAGGGTTGTCGTAGACTACGACGTTGATAGGCAGGGTGTGTAAGTGCTGCGAGGCATTGAGCTAACCTGTACTAATTGCCCGTGAGGCTTAACCATACAACACCCAAGGGGTTTTGTGGACTCAAAGAAATACCAAACGCTTGAATGAGTTTGAAGAGATACTTTTATAGCTCTATTAAATAGAGAAGCAGCTTTCCGAATTTTAAAATTTGCTTGGCGACCATAGCATTGTGGACCCACCTGATTCCATGCCGAACTCAGAAGTGAAACACAATAGCGCCGATGGTAGTGTGGGGCTTCCCCATGTGAGAGTAGGACATCGCCAGGCTTTAAATTAAATCTTTAGGTTGACCAACCTGGAGATATGGACGCTCACTTAGTGAGTTGACCACTGCGGAGTGGTAGTTCAGTTGGTTAGAATACCGGCCTGTCACGCCGGGGGTCGCGGGTTCGAGTCCCGTCCACTCCGCCACTTATTAGAAAAGCCCTGCTAGAAATAGCAGGGCTTTTTTACATTTAAAGAAAAGTGTTTTGCCCTTCGGCCGAATGAGTTCCACAAAGGGTTTGCCAGAAGCCCACAATCTCGTCCATTCCGTTACTTATTAGAAAGCCTAGTCTGACGACTAGGCTTTCGTCGTTTCTGGGTTATGAGTTTTAACTCTTGGTTTTGATTTCCGTAAAAGGTTGTTTTGGTTAGTAATCGTTGAATCGACGATTGATTAGAAAGCTGTGTTAGCAATAGCCGGGCTTCGCGCTTATGGGCTCTAACATGACAAATTATTTTTAATCAATAAGTTAGCAGGGGTTTTCTAAGTAGCGGTGGCTTCTTAATTACTTCTGTTGAGTGATGATTAAGCCGCGCTTTAAACTTCGGAGTTTTGCTGTGTCTCAGAATTGATTTCGTCTAGAGTCTGAAACTCCGCTGCTATACATTCACTTCTTCAATCTTAAACCAATAGGTTGGTTACGGAGGTAGGCCAGATTTACGAGATCCAATACTTAGAGGTACATTACTTAAATGTAATTTTCATCTAATGATTCCAGTTGCTAAGCCCACTGTAATCTAGAGCTAATCTCTATCAAATGACAACTACTGCGAAACGTCTTTACTTTCTCTCGGTACAAATCCAACCAAGTTATCTGATCATTATTCCTTCAAAAATCTATATAAAGATTGTCAGTCAGCTCAAATGGATTCTAAACAGCTTGTTTTATAATTGGCTAAAACTACATACGGATAGCTCTAAAGTATCCCTCAGTGTTTTTTAGGAAACCTTGCGGGTGATTTCATGAGGATTTAACCTCATGACTTAAAATCAGTACTTATAAAGCATTAATAGCATTTGAAATCCAATGATCAAGATGTGTGACTTATGGATTGTTCCGAGCTAGGCAGGCCTTATTAAAAATGGACGGTGCTTCGGTCAGCAATAAGCTGGGTGTGGAGAAGGGATCTGGATGGAAGACCTTTACTACCATCTCTAGTGTTTGCTTATTGGTACTGAGGAAGTTATCCAAGGTAAACAGTAGATACAAAAAAGCCGATGCTTGGCATCGGCTTCATGATAGTTGTAACAGTTTAAGCTGGTTGAACGAGAGCGAGTGCCTTGCGAGAAACTTCGTGAGCAGCCTTCGTTAAGTTTTGCTTTTCTAGTGCATCAGATAAGTATCCGTAATCTGATACGTTTGAGCGAAGTGCTAGTGCTTTCTCGAAGTGGGTTTGTGCTTCTGACCACTTCTGTTCTCTTAGGTAGAACTGAGCCAATGCGCTGTGTGCTTCGGCATTGCCACCATCTTTACTGATGGCGCGCTCTAGCATCACAACGACTGGGTGGTGATCGGCAAGGTTAAGCTCTGGAAGCAACATGTAGAGCTCATTTGAACCACTCTTCGCAATGTTCTCTTTGATCACAGTGAAGGCTTCTGAGTCAGCTTTACGAGCGATCAGTTGCTTCACAAAGCAGGAAACAAGGTGAGAGCTTTGTTTCTGCTTTCTTGAAAGCTTGTTCCAATGGCTGATTAAACCTTCGCTACCTTGCTGCTGTGCCACATCGTGAAGCAAGCCGCATTGTGCTTTTTGTTCTAACTCAACTTGCTCATCAGCCGTAAGAAGCTTGTTTTTAGCTAGCTTAGGCGTTAACTCTAGTAATGGCTGCCAGAGTTTAAGCTGCATGTAGGTGGCTTTTAATAGGCCAAGTACAGCGGTGTTATTAGGGTATGTACCTTTTAAGGTCGAAAGTGTATCGAATGCGGCTTCGTAGTTCGACTCACTGATCTGTTGTTTTGCTTTAGTTAGCTCAACAGCCAGTAGAGAGTCGTCCTGCTGGCTAGCAAGCTCGATGTACTTATCACGCTCTTTCGTATTACCCTGTTCGTGAGCCGCTTGAGAAGCGACTAAATAACAAAGTAGAGGCATGTCGTGGTGATTCGCCCAGCGAGTTACCTTTTTCTCTGCGCCTTTCCAATCACCCTCAAGAAGCTTGATGATGCCTTCATTGGTATAACGACGCGAGCGTTTTAGTTTACGAACGCTGAACCAGTTCCAAGTTGTTGAGCTCGCGTACATAAGCTTCTTAAATAGGTACTCTAAGCCAAACAGTGCGGCCAAAAGGGCAATCACAAAGATAGCCATTGTTGTCACACTCATCTCAATCGTCTTATTGGCAATTGAGATCAGCACATAACCTTGTTGACCCGAGAACTGAGTACCGACAAACAGACCCGCACCGAGTACAAGGAAAAGAAAAATCAAACGAATCATTATTTCTCCTCCGAGGTCATTACCGTTACCTCACGGCGTAGACGTTCACGAATGACATCTGACAACTCATTTTGAGATTCAAGCTTTACAGGGTATTTCACAGAGATGTTCTGTTCACTTAACTGTTTAATTGCTTTCTCAAATTCAATCACTGAGTTGTTATCTTGGTTTAGATACGCTTTAGACCATTCGCTAGCGGTATTAAGAGCTGCGCTATAGAGTTCACCTTGTTCTTTGTAGACGGCGCGAATCGCGGTTTCTAATTTACCTTTGATGTTTTCACGCAGGTAGAAGTGCTGTTCTGGTGATAGTAGAGGGATAACTTCGCCATCACGACTGCGGAATGTGATGAAGTTTTCTGAGAAGTCTTTCATCGAAGTCATCAGGTTGTTCTGCCAATCATTAATATCTTGCGATACAGCTTTTTTCTCAACAACTGCGGCTTCAGGAAGAATCGCATTGGCAAGCGGAAGCGTATCGACTTGCTGTTGCAGACTTGTGATGCGGAGAACTAAACCGTCACGGTCGATCAGAGGAATTGTGCGAAGTTTAGTAATATCATTGGTCATTGATTGACGCAGTGACACTAAGCTAGGGTCGTTCAGTGCTGCGATACGTTGATCGGCACTTTCCATTAACTTGGTTGCGCTAACGGCATCATGCTCTAGGAACAGTTTACGTCCCGCTAGTTTCACAAGGTAATCGGCTTCGGCAAGTAACCAGTCATTCGGGCGGCGACCTTTAACGTCAGCCACTGCTAACTGTAGGCTTTGAATACTCTTCTGCTGTTGAGACTGTACGACCTGAGTTTTCTCCACCGCGTGTGACGCTTCTTGGATAGTCTCTTGCTTGATGGTTTGTAGGTCTTTATTTACTGCAGATTGGGTATTTTGAAGCTGTGCTTGAAGAGCGGCGATTTGAGCTGAATACTCAGCGCTCTTTTGCTGCATTTGAAATGCGATACCGCCACTGAAAATAATCGAAATAGCGATCGCAATAGCGCCTAGTTTGACACCGCGCTTACCTTGCTTTTCTGCTTTCTCTACTTGCTCTTTATGCTCAGTTTGAGGCTGTTCATTTTTAGCGGTCTTTGACGCAGAGGCGTCAAGCTTCTGTTCGGGCTGTTTTGTCTCTGTAGAGTCAGCTTTTTCGTTTTCAACAACTACTGGCTGAGTGTCTTGTTTCTTTTCAGGTTCAATATGCTCGTTATTTTTTTTGCTTGTCATGCTTATTTCCTGTTCTAGCTAGGGCCGGAGAGCAGCCAGTAATATTTGGTTCGTAGCACTGTGAGTATTGGTCACGTTCGAGAAGCCGAGTTGTTGTGCTCGTTCTACTATGCGCTGACTTGGGACAAATAGGTGTCTTGTTGAAAGCCAAGTCAAATACTCATCAGGGGTAATTGAGCAGAGATACTCCAATTGTTCCTGACTAGTGATGACAACTTTGGACGCTTTTTTGTTTATCCATGTTTGATAGGTATTGTGGTCGCTAATGGGAATATATTCTCTACGGTAGGTCTCACAATAAGAGACTTGTGCTCCTCGGTTGAGTAGAGAATCTCTAATGAGCTCACGCCCACCATTACCACGTAGTATCAAAATGGACTTATTTTCTACGCCATTAAGTTCAGTAAGTTTAAGAAGGTGTTCACTATCACTAACTTGAGGGTAGTTTACTTTTTGTTTACAGACTTTGCTTAAAACGTGCGCAGTTTTTTGACCAACGCCAAGATAAAGCGGCGAAGTAGGCCAAATGGATGAGGTTTTCGAAAGGATGTTTTGGGCAGCGGTCACGGCGTGGTGACTGACGGCGATGATGATATCGCTGTTACTGAGCTTGGTGCTTAAATCCGCAGAGTTTGGATTATCAACGATACGAATCAGCGGATGATGGATTGCTTGAATCCCTTCATCCGCTAGTTGTTGGCAAAGCGATTGCCCCTCTGAACCGGGGCGAGTCACCAACACTGTCATGATTATTCTTGGTCAGCGTAGAGCTTGGTTAGGATTTCTCTTGCACCATCATCCAGCAATTGATTTGCTAGAGTCACGCCAAGCGCTTCTGCATCCTTACGAGAACCAGAGATCTCACCACGAACCATCTTAGAACCATCCGGTTCACCAACTAATGCACGTAGCCAGATATTGTCGCCGTCTAATAGTGAATAGCTACCGATAGGCACCTGACAACCACCTTCTAGAGTAAGGTTCATTGCTCGTTCGCAAAGCACGCGATCGGCTGTGTCTTGGTGGTTTAGTGGTTCAAGAAGTTTAATCAGACGCTCATCATCAAGACGACATTCAATGCCAACAGCACCTTGACCGACAGCCGGTAGAGACTGCTCTGGTTCGATAAAGCTACGGATACGCTCTTCAAGTTCTAGGCGCTTAAGGCCAGCTGCCGCTAGGACGATAGCATCGTATTGGCCATCATCGAGTTTACCTAGGCGAGTACCAACGTTGCCGCGTAGCTCCTTGATGATTAAGTCGGGGCGAGACTCAAGTAATTGACACTGACGACGCAGGCTGCATGTACCAACGACAGCACCTTGTGGTAGCTCATCAATATTGTTGTAAGTGTTTGATACGAATGCGTCACGTGGGTCTTCACGCTCACAAATCGTTACCAGACCTAGACCTTCAGGAAAGTCGACAGGTACATCTTTCATTGAGTGAACGGCTAGGTCAGCACGACCTTCTAGCATTGCTACTTCAAGTTCTTTAACGAACAGTCCTTTACCGCCCACTTTAGCAAGAGGAGTGTCGAGGATGATGTCACCTTTGGTCACCATAGTTACCAACTCAACCTCTAAACCAGGGTGAGCAGCTTGCAGTGCATCCCTTACAAAGTATGCCTGCCAAAGGGCAAGAGGGCTTTTTCTGGTCGCGATACGGATTGGTGCTGAATTTGTCATGGTGGTTCCGATATAGGTTCTGTAATAGCCTAATCCTACCATTATGAGGCGAGAATTCTTACTGTTTGATCATTTGATACTTTGATAGCTCAGAGATTTTCATTAGTTCACCAAAATAGTGTGATTGGTATCTCATTTGAAACATGGGCTATTATTAGAAATAGTCAATAAAGAGGACACTACGGCGCCGTGAGTTTAACTTTCTGTCATCAAGGAATTGACCAGTATGACAGGTTCCTTTGCTTTACCATTAAGGCTAAAAGTGTTAAATTGATCACGTTTTGTTGCTGCTTTCGTTCAGTAACTAAACAGAACTGCACTTAACCTCAAACCAAGGACTTACCTTGCAGGCTTACACTCAAACTTTGATTCAACGATTAGACAATCTAAATCAGCAGCGCATTGATCGTGCGTTGGCGTTGATGAATGTGCAAGGCCAGCGAGTTTTCAACCTTATTCCCGCACTGCTTCACTTTAATCACCCGATGATGCCTGGTTATTACGACCAACAAGTTCCTTTTGGAATTCGTAGCTTCACGCTTAATGAATTCCAAAAGCAATTTGTCTCTGATACCGAATTAACGCTGGGTGGTAAACTTACCGAGGCTGCTGAACCTGCCATCCTTGGCTTGTACACCATGGGCAGTACTTCTTCTATTGGTCAAAGTACTTCAAGTGATCTTGATATCTGGGTATGTGTGTCTCCAGATATGGATGGCGCATCTCGCGACAGCCTAACCAACAAATGTCTGCTGATTACCGATTGGGCTGAAACCTTAGGGGTTGAAGCTAACTTCTTCTTGATGGATGAAGAGCGTTTTCGTTCGAACCATTCAGAAGAGATGACCGGTGATAACTGTGGCTCTTCGCAGCACTTGTTATTGCTTGATGAGTTCTATCGTTCTGCGGTTCGTTTGGCTGGCCAGCGCTTGTTGTGGCAAATCATTCCTCCAGAAATGGAAGAGTGTTACGACGAGTATGTTCAAGGCTTATGTCAGGATGGCTATCTTGACTGCTCACAGTGGATCGATTTCGGTAAGCTGAATCGTATTCCCGCTGAAGAGTACTTTGGTTCTAACCTGTGGCAGCTCTACAAGAGTATCGACTCACCGTATAAATCGGTGTTAAAGGCGATCTTGTTAGAAGCTTATTCATGGGAATACCCAAATACTCAATTGTTGAGTATTGATACCAAGCGCCGTTTCTTTGCGGATGAACCTGATCTGTATGGTATGGATAGCTACTATCTGATGCTAGAGAAGGTGACGCGTTACCTAGAGCGTATCAATGACCACACTCGATTGGATTTGGTAAGACGTTGTTTCTACCTAAAGACTCACGAGAAGTTGTCACGCGAAGCTGGCATTGGTTCTGTTGCATGGCGTCGTGAAGCCTTAACTGAGATGACTAAGTCTTGGGATTGGGGACAGGAAATCATTGCTGAGCTCGATAACCGCCGTAACTGGAAGGTTGAACAGGTTAAAGTGGTGCACCATGCACTACTTGATGCCTTGATGCTGAGCTACCGTAACCTGATTCAATTTGCGCGTCGTAATGACATCACTTCAGCCATCAGCCCACAAGATATCAGTATCTTGGCACGTAAACTTTACGCTGCGTTTGAGGTCTTGCCTGGTAAAGTGACGCTACTGAACCCACAAATCTCTCCTGATCTGCATGAACCCGACTTGAGCTTCATCGAAGTTCGTCAGGGTCAGTCGAATAAAGCCGGTTGGTACTTGTATAAACAGCCACTGGTAGCGCATCGTATTCTTGGTCAGCCTTCTCTGGAACACCATGAGTACTTGAGTAAGTTGGTTGCTTGGTCATTCTTTAATGGCTTGATTACTGAGTCGACACGTCTGCACTCTGTGGTGCGTGATGCCCATATTGATATCGATAAGTTCTATCAAATGGTGAGTGATCTGCGTAATACCTTCTCTTTACGTAAGCGTCGCCCAAGTATGCAGGCCCTGGCTAGCCCATGTGAGATTAGCCAGTTGGCGATGTTCATCAACTTTGAAAATGACCCGACTTCTGAATTAAGTGGTCGTGCATTAAAAGTGGATCTCAAGAATGCGGATATCTTCAGCTTTGGTGAAGAAGGTAAGAGTTTAGTCGGTAGTGTTGATTTGGTTTATCGTAACTCTTGGCATGAAGTACGTACGCTGCATTTCCAAGGTGATACGGCGATGCTGGATGCGCTTAAGACGGTACTTGGCAAAATGCACCAAGATGCGTTGCCGCCAGAGTCGGTCGATGTGTTCTGTTACAGCAAAAACCTGCGCGGTGTGATGCGTAACATGGTGTATCAACTGCTTGCCGAGTGTATCGACCTAAGATTGAAACCGATTGAACCAGAGAAGCGCCGTCGCTTTAAAGCCATTCGCTTAGCGAACAAGATGTTTGGCCTGTTTTTTGAGCGCCGTGGTGTGTCGGTTCAGATGTTGGAAAACTCGGTCGACTTCTACCGTAGTATCTCAACCAACAAGCTGAAGGGGTCGCCTTTACTGATGCTCGATAAAGAGCAAGAGTATCAACTGCCAGAAGTGGTGGATGGTTTTGCGAGTGAGGGCTTAATTCAGTTCTTCTTTGAAGATACCGATAAAGGTTTCAATATTTATGTATTGGATGAGTCGAATCAGGTAGAGGTGTATCACCAGTACAGCGGCGAAAAAGATGAGATGATCGCGAGTGTGAACTCTTTCTATACGTCGGTAAAAGATGAGTCGAAGATGTCGTCTAAGTTGATTAACTTTAATTTACCTCAGTACTACCAGATTGTTCACCCTGAAGAGGGTAGCTCCTACGTTGTGCCTTACCGTAACGATGCGACGTTAGCTTCTCGGAGTTCAAAGATAGTCAACATCTAGGCTTATTAAGACTGATTGATATTAAAAAAGGAGTGATTGATTCACTCCTTTTTAGTTTTGCTTACAAATGATTAGACCCAATCGATCTCTTCACCTGCATGCTTCACGCATTCTTCTTTCACCATCTCAAACAGCTCCATGCCCGTCTTTGAACATGTCCACTTGTCGTCAACTAGCTTGAAGTGAAAGCCACCAGATTTAGACGCTAACCAGATTTCTTTCATTGGTTCTTGGCGGTTGATAATGATTTGGCTGCGGTTCTCAAACT
The DNA here is from genome assembly GCF_003050065.1 of Vibrio sp. 10N.286.51.C3. Taxonomy (NCBI): domain Bacteria; kingdom Pseudomonadati; phylum Pseudomonadota; class Gammaproteobacteria; order Vibrionales; family Vibrionaceae; genus Vibrio; species Vibrio sp. 10N.286.51.C3. The sequence continues at coordinate 10,153 of NZ_PIGC01000026.1, forward strand.
CGAGTGTCATTACGTTACCAGTCACTTCGTAATCAATATCTGCCTCTGATTCATCGATAGCTTCTTCGATGTTTTGCATCTGTATATCGACCAGTTGATGAAATTCAGTCTCGTTCATCCTTTCTATCCTATTGCTTTTCCTGAGTGTGGTGCGATTATAGGGGGCATTGAGTTAATAATCACGATATGCAAAATGAAAAAATTAATTACCGCTCTGTTTATGGTGTCCGTTATTGGACTTTCTGGTTGTGGTCAAACGGGTCCGTTATACGATCCTGATGAAGTTCAGCAGACTGAACAATCACAATAAGTGAAGCACGCAGAAATCGTTATTTATAAGGGATAAGAACTTTGGATTACTTCAACTATCAGGAAGATGGCCAGCTTTGGGCTGAGGACGTCGCACTTTCACAATTAGCAGAGCAATATGGTACACCGCTGTATATATATTCTCGTGCAACATTAGAACGCCACTGGAATGCGTTTGATTCATCGGTTGGTGAGCATCCACACTTGGTGTGTTATGCCGTTAAAGCTAACTCAAACCTTGGCGTATTAAACACTTTGGCTCGTTTGGGTTCAGGTTTCGATATCGTTTCAGGCGGTGAGCTAGAGCGTGTGGTTGCTGCCGGTGGCGATCCAGCTAAAGTTGTATTCTCTGGTGTCGGTAAAACAGCTGCTGAAATGAAGCGTGCGCTTGAGTTGAACATTAAGTGTTTCAACGTTGAGTCTGAGCCAGAACTTGAGCGACTGAATAAAGTGGCTGGTGAGCTTGGTGTTAAAGCACCGATTTCACTGCGTATCAACCCAGATGTTGATGCCAACACTCACCCTTATATTTCTACAGGTCTGCGTGATAACAAGTTTGGTATTGCTTTCGACCGTGCTCCTGCTGTCTATGCGTTTGCACAAACACTCGATAACTTGTCTATCCATGGTATTGATTGCCACATCGGTTCTCAGTTAACGGATATCGAACCTTTCATTGATGCGACTGACCGTTTGCTTGCTCTGATCGACCAACTACGTGCTGATGGTATTAACATTAAGCACCTTGATGTTGGTGGTGGTTTGGGTGTGGTATATCGTGATGAATTACCACCACAACCTTCAGATTACGCAAAAGCACTATTGGCTCGTTTAGACAATCATTCTGATCTAGAGCTGATTTTCGAGCCTGGAAGAGCGATTGCTGCTAACGCTGGTGTACTATTAACGAAAGTTGAGTTCCTCAAGCCAACAGAGCACAAGAACTTTGCCATCATAGATGCAGCAATGAACGACCTAATGCGCCCAGCACTTTACCAAGCTTGGCAGGATATTGTTCCTGTGAGCCCGCGTCAGGGTGAAGCGGTGACTTACGATTTGGTTGGCCCAATTTGCGAGACAGGCGATTTCCTAGGTAAAGATCGTGACCTTGTTCTTGAAGAAGGTGATCTGCTAGCGGTTCGTTCTGCGGGTGCTTATGGCTTCGCGATGTCATCTAACTACAACACTCGTTCGCGTGCGGCTGAAGTGATGGTGGATGGCGATAAAACTCACTTGGTTCGTCAGCGTGAAGAGCTTACGAGTCTGTGGGAACTTGAAAACATTCTTCCGGAGTAATTTTAAGCGTTATGCACTTCCACTTTTCTAAAATGCATGGTTTGGGCAATGATTTCATGGTCGTGGACTGCATTACTCAAAATATTTTCTTTTCTCCAGATTTGATCCGTCGTTTGGCGGATCGTCACACTGGCGTGGGCTTTGATCAGCTACTTGTGGTTGAGGCTCCCTATGATCCAGAAACTGATTTCCATTATCGCATATTTAATGCGGATGGCAGTGAAGTGGAGCAGTGTGGTAATGGCGCTCGTTGTTTTGCACGATTCGTTCGCATGAAAGGCTTAACGAATAAGTACAGCATCAACGTGAGTACCAAGAAAGGTAAAATGGTTCTCAAGATTGAAGAGAATGACTTGATCACGGTGAACATGGGCATTCCTGAGTTCGAACCTGGCAAGATTCCATTTAAGGCGAAGCAGCCAGAGAAGACGTATATCCTAAGAACGGATGTACACACTTTATTCTGTGGTGCAGTAAGCATGGGTAACCCGCATGTGGTGACTGTTGTTGATGACGTCGACACGGCTGATGTGGATACCTTAGGCCCGCTTCTTGAATCACATGAACGTTTCCCTGAACGTGTTAATGCTGGCTTTATGCAAGTAGTTAACCGTGAAGAGGTTCGCTTACGTGTTTATGAACGTGGTGCTGGTGAGACTCAAGCGTGTGGCAGCGGTGCATGTGGCGCGGTTGCGGTAGGCATTACTCAAGGCTTATTGGCTGAGAATGTAAAAGTTCGTCTACCTGGCGGTGACTTACACATTAGCTGGCAAGGCCCGGGAAAACCTCTGTATATGACGGGCCCAGCGACGCATGTGTTTGATGGTCAACTTTCTTGCTAATAATGATTTATAACCAATAGATTCATAAAATATAAAGGATAGGTTTTGTCTTACGTTGAAGCCGACGCACTCACCGCAGAAGTGGTCGCGGAATATTTACGTGATAACCCAGATTTTTTCCAAGACCGAAAAGATTTGGTTGATCGCCTTGCTATCAATAACGTTGAGCAGGGCGCTGTTTCTCTGGTTGAGGTTCAGCTTAAACGCCAGCGTCATCGAATCGAAGAGCTTGAAGAAGAGATCACTGGCTTGATGTCGTTGGCGGCAAATAACGATAAAACCTTCTATGAGTTTATGGATCTGCAAGCGCAAGTGCTGAAATGCAGTGACTTCATGCAGGTGATAAAAGCCGTTGAACAAAAAGCGTTAGATCTTGGGCTTAAAGCGCATGTTCGAATTCTTTCGCAACCGGGTTTTTATCAACTTAGTGCCGAGGGTTACTCGAAGTTTTCGCTTAACCATTTTAATGGCAAAGATGCTTATCTAGGACGCCTGAGAAAAGCCGATAGACACGATTTGTTTGGTGATTATCCAGTTCCAGAGCTAGGCTCTTATGTAGTACTACCGCTTGCTAAGCAGTCTCCATTGGGCTTGCTCGCCTTTTCTAGTGAAGATGGCGGACATTTCCAACCCCATATGGATACGCTCTTTTTACGCCATTTAGCACTTGTTGTCGCTCATTTGGCGGACACCTTACCTTGGCAGATAAATAATGAGCCTAGAGCCCAAAATACCTCTTCCTAACAGCCTTCAAAAGCCACTTTCTCGCTTCTATGAGTATCTCAGAAGCGAGAAGGGACTCAGCTTACACACCCAACGTAATTACAAACAACAACTTGAAACCATGGCCGGTCATTTAGTCACGCTAGGGCTAAAGGATTGGGGTCAAGTCGATGCGGCTTGGGTAAGACAACTTGCCAGTAAAGGCATGCGTGAGGGAATGAAAGCGAGCAGCATCGCAACGCGTTTGTCTTCACTACGCAGCTTCTTTGATTTCCTTGTGTTGCGTGGCGAAATGACCGCCAATCCAGCCAAAGGTGTCTCTGCACCTCGCAAGCAACGCCCTTTGCCTAAAAACCTCGATGTCGATGAAGTCGGTCAACTGCTTGATGTTAATGAGGACGATCCATTGTCTATTCGTGACCGGGCGATGATGGAGGTGATGTATGGTGCGGGGTTACGATTGGCAGAACTGGTCGGTATCAACCTGAAAGATGTGTTGGGTCGACAAGGCGAAATTCGAGTGATTGGTAAAGGCGACAAAGAACGCAAAGCGCCTTTTTCTGGTTTAGCTAAAGAGTGGGTCGATAAATGGCTCAAAGTCCGTGGTGAGTTGGCTTCACCGGGTGAAACCGCACTGTTTGTCTCTAAGCTCGGGACTCGTATTTCTCATCGAAGCGTGCAAAAACGTATGGAAGAATGGGGCAAGAAGCAATCTGTCGCGAGCCACATCAGCCCGCATAAACTGCGTCACTCCTTTGCAACGCATGTGCTGGAATCGAGCCAAAACCTTCGTGCTGTTCAAGAATTGCTTGGCCATGAAAACATCTCGACGACCCAAGTGTATACCCACTTAGATTTCCAACACTTAGCACAAGCTTATGATCAGGCTCACCCGAGAGCGCGTAAGAAGAACAAAGACTAGATTTAAGGGTTTATTATGCGAATTTATCGAGGGTTAAAGCCCATCAAAGCCATGACCTTTGACTTGGATGACACCCTGTATGACAACTGGCCTGTGATCATGAAGGTTGAGAAGGAGATGGCACAGTGGCTTTATCAAAAGCACCCAGTGTCGGCTTCTTTATCGCTCGAAGAGTGGCAGGGCATTAAGCAGCAAGTCGCATCTGAAAACCCAGCTTTGAAACATGATGTCACCGTGTGGCGTGAAACTCAGATTAAGAGTGGTTTGCTGCAATTGGGTTATTCTCAGCAGCAAGCAGAGCAAGCGGCTCGAGAAGGCATTGAGCATGCCTTGTGGTTGCGTAATCAAGTCGATGTGCCTGACGAAACACATCGAGTGATGACTGAGCTTAGCCAACGTATTCCTCTAGTTGCAATTACTAATGGCAATGTCGACCCGCACAAAATTGGCTTAGGGCTGTATTTTCAGTTAATCCTTAAAGCCGGCCCTGATGGCAGAGCTAAACCTTACCCAGATATGTTTGAAAAAGCTCAGCAGCACCTAGATTGTAATGCTGAGAATATTCTTCATGTTGGTGATCACCTCAAAACGGATGTCTACGGAGCCAAGCAAAATGGCTTCCAAGCATGCTGGTTTAATGACACTGGTTCCAATTTATACCACTCCCCGAAGGCGAGCCTGCTTCCTGATGTTGAAATAGACCAACTTAGCGATCTTATGCGACTAATTTAATGGCTAGGTAGGCTTATTGTGTCGCATTTATGATAGTGAATTGTTACATTAGTCGCCTATAAAAGCCTGATTAGGTTAGGATAATTGGCGACTACTTTTTAGCGATTCATTTCAGTCATAGCAGTGGTTGCGGGTTGTTACTTCACTCGATTTTGAACAAGGGTTGGCATGCAAACATTTACATTTCTCGCAAATACTGAGGCGTTATTTAGAGCTCAATTTGATCAGCGAGAATGGTGTGACAGCAAACAGTACCTTATTCAAATCTTCTCAGCTCAATCTTCAGATCTGGCTCGTCAAATCGCGAGTGTTGCCCTCAATCGCTTAAACAATGCGACGCTAATCGGTCAGAGTGCTCGTCATGTTATCTGTGACAACTGTCTTGAGAGTACATGTACTTTAGTCATCATCAGTGAGTTTAACGAAACCCATCTAACCTCTGCGGTTCAGCCGTTTACTGGCAATCCAACTCAAGACAGCCAAGCGCTTGCTTCTCAGCTAGGCCTAACCAAAGACACCAAAACCGTTATCAGCCTATGTGATCAGGTAGAAGGGCGTGATTACCCTATCTATAGCGCTTTTGAGAATTTGCCTTACGCCTTGCCGATCGCTGGTGGACTGTGTCATGAGAATGAATTTGGCCGTTGGGTTATGTATAACGAGCAAACCTACCAGCACGCCTGTGTTGCGGTGGCTCTGACTAACCCAAGATTGAAGGTTTGGTCGGACGCGTACTCTGAGTGGAACCCGATTGGGATGAAGCTACGAGTCACACACGCAGTTGGAAATCGCTTATACGCGTTGAATGACAAGCCGGCTATTGAGGTATTCAAACATTACCTTGCGGATGGCAAAGACCTTCCTTTTAGTCAACTGATGAGCTTTCCGCTTTATCGAGAGCTTGGCAGAAAGAAGGGTATCTCGACGCCTCTGCGTATTAATGATGATGGCAGTATCGAGTTTGATAGCCCTTGGCATGTTGGTGAAGAGGCGCAGTTTTGTTATAACCACCCCTCTTTGACCGCTGAAAAGGTACGTCATGGTGCCGAGATGCTTGCGATGCATCAGCCTGAATCGGTGATCATCTATAACTGTGTATCTCGACTTGAGTTTATCGACAGTAAACTTGAGCTCAAGCCATTTGAAGGGATAGTGAACACGTGTGGTGCCTACTGTATGGGGGAGCTATACCGTAATGAAGACCGTCAAGAAATACTGCATCACAGCCTGACTTATATTGCTATGCGCGAGTCTGACGAGATCAAAGAGTTTCATTGTGAAGACTTTCAGTGTGGCTCAACAGTGTCGCCATTACTTAACCTGGTCAGAAATGCAGTCGCTGATCTCGACAGTATGAATACTCAGATGGAAAAGAAGCTCCATCAACAAGCGCGTCGTTTAACCGAGAGCTATCGCATTGACTCACGCACTGGCTTGCCGAATCGTATCGTATTAAAAGAACGCCTCAATACGATTCTATTTAGTGAACACTTACTCACGTTAAAGCTAACGAACTTCCATCAAGTTAATGAAAAATACGGCTACCAAGTGGGTGACCAGTTACTGCTTGATCTGTCTAATCACTTTATCGAACGATTGCAGCTTCGTGTCGTGAAAGAGCCTCGCGTGAAGGTTGAGCTGTTCAGTATTGGTGTCGGAGAGTGGGCGATTATCTTTAATGCCAGTGTTGGTAGTGCGAGAATAAAAGAAGGTTTCGTTGAGTTCGCGGATGACATCGAACACATCAACTTTGAGCCGTATGGTTTGGCTGATATTGATTACCTGTCAGTTTCTTTGTGTGGCGGTTTTGCCAGTCGTTGTGATTTCTTAACCGACAGCGGTGACGAAATCTTATTGAAAGCGATCGAAGCTCGACGTTATGGGGTTCGGAACAATACCCACATCACCAATGCCAAAGACATCCAGGTGAGCGAAGAAGACCGCAAAGAGCAACTCGGTTGGTTGAGCTGTGTAAGTCGTGCGATTTTAGATCAGAACATCATCACCTACTCACAGCCGATTGTGGAATCGGGTACGCACGAAATGATTGGCCAAGAGTGTTTGGTCAGAATCATGGAGTCGGACGGTACCATTGTACCACCAGGAAAGTTCTTACCTATCATTGCTGACACCCATCTATACACGCGTCTTAGTCGACACATGATTAAGAGTACTATCGGCTACATGGCGGATAAGCAGAGCTCATTTTCTATCAATCTATCCCCACAAGATTTGTTGAGCGACAAGACGCTTGAGGTGCTCGAGGCTGCGATCAGTGGCATGAACGATCCCACTCGACTAGGTTTAGAGGTTCTCGAGTCAGAACAGATTAAAGATTATGGCCGCATGATCGAGGTGTGTGATCACTTCCGTGCACTCGGGGCGAGAATCATTGTTGATGATTTTGGCTCTGGTTACTCCAATATCGATGAAATCATCAAGCTAGAGCCGCAGATCATTAAGCTCGACGGTAGCTTGATTCGTAATATCGATAAAGACCAAAAACAAAGAAATATCGCCTCTCAGTTGGTTCGCTTATGCCAAGTGTTCAATGCCAAAACGGTCGCTGAATTTGTCCACAACCAACAAGTTTGTGAGATAGCAGAACAAATGGGTGTCGATTATCTGCAGGGTTACTACTTCGGTGAGCCTAAGCGACTGTTTTAGCTGTTAAAGCTTCCAGTATCAGTATAACTACTGACGATAAAAGTACTGCGCCGCCATTAATGACTGCTTTTTGGCGGAATGAATGATGTCTTACTAAGGTCACATTATTCATAGCACGATCGTAAGTATTCCGTGCAAGCCTTATCTATAATAAGCACAATAACAGATCATTAACGTAACGATTAATGTGAATATGCAGTCGACTTCTCTCCTGATACAAGACATTGAGCAAACCCAACTTGAATTGGAAAAGATAGATTTTCATCAACATGAAAGCCTACTGATTCAGGTGTTTTCGTCTTTCGAGAAAGGTTCTGTTTTGGCTGCCTGCCAAGTGATTCAATCGACATTCCCCAATGCCAAACTGATTGGTTGCAGCGCTAACCATTACATTAGCCAAGGTGTCATCCTACACCAAGGTCTTTATCTGATTGTTACCCGCTTTGACACGACGTCTTACTCCTGTGGTGTTGTCGAATATAGCGAACAACCATTGTCTGATAGCCACGCTATGTGGCAACAGCTTGAGTGCAATGATAATACTCAAAGCATCATTTGTTTCGCAGACCGCTTGCAGATAAATAACCGAGATCTATTTTCAGCATTTGAGCAGTCGAGGTATTCATTACCTATCTGTGGCGGTGCATCGACCATCACAGATAATGGGCGATGGGTGATGTTAGACGGCATTTGCTATGAAAATGCCTATGTGATGCTTGCGCTGCACAGTGTTGAGCTCGCAATCACAAAGGGTTACTTCACTGAGTGGAACCCTATTGGCCGGACTTTCCGAGTAACAGGTGCTCAAGATAACCGGTTGCTGGAGTTGGATGGCATGCCTGTTCGCGAACTCTATAATCGTTACCTCGCTGATGGTCTCGAAGTGCCTTTGGAACAACTGCATAACTTTCCGTTGATGGTCGGTGAGCCGAAAGAGCAAAACATTCACTTACCGCTCAAGGTAGCGGAAAGTGGAGAGATAGAATTCAGTGGCCAGTTTCAAGTGGGCGATGAGGTCCGGTTTTGTTATGACCATCCATCACTGACCTTAGAGCAGATACGACTGGGCGTGCAACAGATCGCCTCTCATAGACCAGAACAGTTCTTTATTTACAACTGCACCTCTCGCATCGACTTTATCGATGGCAACCAAGAGGTTGAGGTTTTTCAAAAATTGGCCGACAGCTATGGCGTTTACTGCATGGGAGAACTTTATCAAGAGAATAGCCAACAGCGAATCTTGCACCATAGCCTCACTTACCTCACGCTTAGAGAGGGCGAGGGTAAGGCGGTATTGCCGTTAGAGACACAACCCGCGACTAACATATCCCCTCTGTTTTCATTGATCCGAAATGCACTGCTTGATGTCGATGAAATGAACAACAGCATGGCGAGTAAGATTCAGCAGCAAGCTACTGCATTGACGGCGAGCTACCGAATTGATCACCGTACTGGCTTGCCCAATCGAAGTGTGTTGCGTGAGAAGCTGTCGAAGATGAGCAGTGACAGCCATTTGTTAGCTTTGAAGGTCACGACCTTTGGTCAGATCAATGAGAAGTACGGCTATCGAGTGGGTGACAAGCTTCTGCATGATTTGAGTGAGTACTTTCAAAAGGCGCTGTGGCAGTTCTTTGATGAGGGTTGTCAGCTTTACAGTATCGGTATTGGTGAGTGGGCGGTGGTGTTTGATAGCTGGGCGAGCCAAGAACATATTCATCAGCGATTTTCGGAATTTGCCGATCAAACCGAGCATGTAAATTTCGAGCCGACCGGTTTACCCGACATTGATTACTTGTCGGTGTCTATCTGTGCGGGTATAGCCAGCCGTCGAGATTTTCCTACTACCTCTATTGATGACTTATTGTTGAAGGCAATTGATGCGAGGCGCAGCGCAGTCAGCCAGAACAAACACTTAGTGAGCGCCAAGACGCTCATTCAATTGGAGAAGCATCGCCAAGAACAACTTGGTTGGTTGTCGTGCGTGAGTCGTGCAGTGCTCAATCAGAATATTGTGGCGTGTTCTCAGCCCATATTATCGGCACACAGTCATCAAGTAGAGAGCTACGAGTGTTTGGTTCGAATTGAAGAGGACGGTCAGTTGATTGCGCCGGGTAAGTTCTTGCCAATCATTGAAGGAACCCACCTCTATACACGCCTCAGTCGGCAGATGATAACGCGCACCTTTGATTTTATGAGTCAGCGAACCGATTCGTTCTCAATTAATTTAGCGCCACAAGATTTCAGCAATGAGAAAACCATTCTTCATCTTGAGCAAGCGATCAAGAAAATCAGTCACCCACAGCGTATTGGCTTAGAGGTGTTAGAAACGGAACAAATTCAGGATTACGGTCGTTTGATTGAAGTGTGTAATCACTTCCGCGATCTTGGTGTGAATATTATTGTCGATGACTTTGGTTCGGGCTATTCGAATATTGATGAAATATTGAAGTTAGAACCACAAGTGATAAAGCTTGATGGCAGTTTGATTCGCAATATCGATAAAGATAAAAAGCAACGCAAGATCGCTCAGCAGTTAGTGAGCTTATGTCAGATTCTGAATGCTAAGACGGTGGCTGAGTTCGTTCATAATGAGCAGGTGTGTCGTATTGCCGAAGACATGGGTGTCGATTACCTGCAAGGCTATTACTTTGGTCAACCTCAGCGTTTGTTTTGATGGAGCGAGCGTTTCACGTGAAACACTGGTTGGCTCAATAACTAAAGTGCGATGTAAAAAGGGTGAGCTTATGGCTCACCCTTTCTGTTTTCAGTACTTGTCTCGTCCTGAAATGTGTTTATTGCCTTCCTACGCGCCTACTTAGTCTATTTGAGGGCGTGGCCACACTTGTCGGCGTGGAAGACTTTTAGATAATGTTGGTAGTAGTCATCAATGAGCTTGGCAGGTTCACTTTCACCTAAAGATTTGAGTAACTCAATACCCACTTCACAAGTACACAAGTGGCCGCTGTCTTGATTGCGGCGCAAGGTGTATGAAGATTCGCTGGTAATGTCGAGGTGAACTTGCGGAACAGCTTGTAACCACGAGCTCTTGTTAAGCATCTTCTTCGCTTCTTGCCATGTGCCATCCAAGATGATGAATAACGGCTTATGACTCTGGGCTTGGGTCACTACGGCTTGCTGACACTCGATACTTTGATCATTTGGGAATAACAGAAACGGTTGTCGAGTTTTATCTTCAAGCAGTGCGATTAGCTCAGCTGGTGGTGTTTTCCTTTGCCATACAAGGGACCGACACTGATCAAGGGATTGCTGAAGCAGCTTTCCGGTATTGGTATCGCGCGATAGTTCATTCTCATGAGTGAGCAGTACCAGATCGATTTGGCTTTCGACACTAGGTATAAGGTGACAAATACATTGGTGAGTGAAGCCACAACCAGGGCAAGCTTGTTGGTTACTCATGTTTACAGCTTCACTCCACTTTGTGCGGGTGAGATACCATCAGCAAACAACACCACGTCGCTGATATCAGCATCATCTGCAACTGGAGCGACACTTGGGTTTAGCGGATAGCTGACACCAGAGTATGAAAGTGTGTGTTTCGCAGCTGTTGCACCGCCGCCACTGACGTTGAAGATCAGATCCTGCCAGCCGTGGTTTTGCGATTTACCTAAGCGTATGTCGCCCTTAACCAGTGTCACTCGGCTATTGAAGCGCCAGTTATCTTGATGGTTTTCGAAAATCAGCAGTGTACAGCCACCAGAACCACACCAATCGAGTTGGGCAAACAACTCTTCTTTGCCGTCACCATTGAGGTCGTAGGTGAGCCAGCGATACTTAGTATCATCAGGTGAGCTGTTGTTGATCTTAAAATATTCGCGGATCGCTTGGTCAACTTTTGGATCAAGTTGATCGCTGGAGTTCACCTGCTTTGCGTTTAGATCAACGTTAGTGATGGTGTTTACTTGCGCTTGCGCACTCTTAGCTTCGAATAGCACCAGACCGCCATTGGCAATCGGATAGACCACGTTGCCCACTTTCTCTTTTTCAGCGACCAGCTTGCCATTATCGAGTGTGAAGATACGCTCGGAGATCAAATACTGTTGCTGATGGCGAGTCATCACCACTTGTACCTGATTTTGGTTCAGTTGTTGCCAGAAGCCTTGCTCAACAATAGAAGGGTCTCCATTGCTGTATGAATAAGTCGTGATAGCACTGTGGTCATCGTTGAGTTCAAGGTTGATAGAGAACCCTGAGTTTTGCGTTGAGCTAGCGAAGTAGAGTCCGCTCCAGTCCAGCGTTGGATCTTGGTTAGAGAGCGTCGCACAGCCATTGTAGTTGCTGTCGTTGAAGTTGAGCTTGGCTTCCCAGCCATAGATAGAGTCGCTCATGCCGTCGCTACAGCTTTCTTTGATCAGGTTGAGTTCGCCTTGCGCTGATTGACCTTCTAGTTGGTAGTCACGAGTGCTTGGAGTGGTGCAGCTGGATTCAATGCTGAGGATCTGTGGCTGTTCGCCCATCTTGGTGTATTTCAGCTGATCTTTATCAAAAGTCGCTGACCAGAATGGTTCATTGCCGAACACACGAGTAGAGCGCAAAGGTTGGTCACAACGATCAGGGTTCTCTGCAGTGAGGATATTGACTTGGTCAACCACGAAGCGTGCGGTGAAGTCGGCATTGTATCCAGTTTGGCTTGGTACCGTTAGGTGACCGATGAGCTCACCATACAAGGCTTGATAAGGTCTGGTCGCTAAGCCTTGAGCCTCGAGTGCTAGCTCAGGCGATAAGTCTAACCAGTATTGTTGCTGGCTACCGCAAGGGGTAAAGGTTCGGCTCTCATGGCCAACCACAACCTGACCACGCATGATGAAGGTTTGCGGTTGAATGCTCAGTGGCTCGTCCAAGGTTGCTGGTGGAACTTCAGGTTGTTGCGGCGTATCTGGCGCCGTTACACAACCTTGTAGCGCGAATGCGACTAACCATGTCACTGGGTTTTTCATTACCTTCATGTTATATCTTCCTCGAAGCAACCGTTAATTGGATTTATTATGGCATATTGGTTATTTAAAACAGAACCCGACACCTTTTCTATTCAGACTCTGAGAGTACAAAAAACCTCTTGTTGGGAGGGTGTACGCAACTATCAGGCTCGAAACATGATGCGTGATGACGTCAAGCTTGGCGATCTGGTGATGATATACCACTCATCATGTAAAAAAGTTGGCGTAGCGGGGATCGCTAAAGTAACCAGAGAAGCCTACCCAGACCACTTTCAATTCGATCCTGAGAGTGATTACTACGATCCTAAGTCTTCACCCGATAATCCACGTTGGATAATAGTTGATGTCGAGTTTGTGCGAGTGACTGAGCGCTTGATTCCCTTGGCAACGCTTAAAGCTATGCCTGAACTATCAGAGATGCCATTGGTGAAGCGCGGTAATCGCTTATCTATCATGCCGGTTACCGAACAAGAGTGGCAGGCCATCTTAAGCAAAGAAGTGCTAGGTTCTCGATAGCGTTAGAGAGAGCTTTTTATGTAAGGTTCAAAAAAGGCAGCCAGTTGGCTGCCTTTATGTTTTATTGGGACTGCTTAGAGTAGGTTCTTTTCTAAGTAGTGAGCAACGGCATCATCTGCGTTGCTGCCAATCACTTCATTGTCTGGCAGAGCTTTCATCACTTTTTCATGTGATGTGCCCATGATTAGGCCTTTGCCCGCCATCGCCAGCATTTCAGCGTCGTTCATACCATCACCAAAGGCAACACAGTTATCCAGTGTCAGGTTCAATGATTTCGCAACAGCGTCTAAGGCGTGGCCTTTAGATACTTCAGCAGCCATCACTTCTAAGCACCAAGGTGTAGAGAAGGCGATGTTCAGTTTGTCGCCAAAAGCATCTCTTAGCTTTTGTTCAAACGTGACGAGATATTCGTGATCCTGATCTGGGTGTGTGAAGAAGACTTTCGCGATGCCTTCGCTTGGTGCGTTGTCAGCTTCAAAGCGTTTGTAACTAAAGCCAGATTCACTGTGGAACTTAGCCAGCATTTCATCTTCACGGTCTAGTAGCCAATCTTCATTCTGGTACATGTGAATAAAGAGGTTTGGATCTTGGCGAACGATATCAATAACAGGCTGAACGAGTTCCTGAGGTACGTTCTGGCTATACATCAATTGATCGTTCTGGTCATGCACACGTGCACCGTTTGATGTGATCATGTACGCCGGAATGCCTGCAATCTGACGAATACCCGCCACATCGACGTGGTGACGACCCGTAGCGAAGATGAAGGTATAACCTTGGTCGTGTAATTTCTTTAGCGTCAACTTGGTAAAGTCGCTTAGCTGATGGTTGGGAGCCAAAAGCGTACCATCTAAATCAGAAGCGACAATTTTCACGGAATCTTTAAGTGCAGGAATACTCATTTAACCCTCATTGCAAAATGCTGAATCAATATTGACGCTAGCCAACGCTAGAATCGTTTTAACTACAATATCTCTAGGTAGAAATTGTATGCCAAATTCATGCAAGAAAAGAGGGCAAAGCTCACTTACTTCTCTTCCTCTTTAGCGACTCTCTCTGCTGTCCGTTACTTTTCTTGTTGTCACGCTAACGCTAAGCAAAAAACTGAGTAATAGCCCCCAATGTTGGATTACGATACTCATCTTTCTCAAACAACACCTCATGTCTAGAACCTTCGATGACCTTAAATTGGCAATCCGAGTTGGTTTTCTTCAGCTTATTGATGAACTTCACTTGAGCATCGTTACTGACAATCTTCTCTTCCCCAGCTTGAATCAATAGTAGAGGGATTTTGATTTGGCGAGTTTGTTGAATCGCTTGCTTGGCTGCCATTAATCCTTGCCATACCCAGCGCGTACTTGGCCCACCCACCTGCAAAGAGGGTGACTCGTCATATAAGCGACGGAACCACTGATAGCGAACCTTGCTGTGGCTCAGTAAGTTGTTTTCGAAAGGCTTCGAGTAATACGCTTGCTGCCCCGGCGCGTAAACTGGCTTGGCGTGATATGCGGTAAGCACTTGTCCAACAATCATCGCGATAGGTTTTAGGTACCATTCAGTGTTGATGCCAAACATCGGCGCACACAGAGTGACCTTATCAAACGGATGGTCTGGATGAGTTTGTAGGTAGCGAGTCGCGATGGTACTGCCCATTGAATGCGCGAGCAGATAGCGATTGGAATACTTACTGAGATCAAAACTGGCAATGACGTCAGACATGTCAGATGCATAATCATCAAACTCATGAATGTGACCGATGTCAGAGTCTGTTACCATACGTTCAGACTGGCCTTGACCTTGGTGGTCAAATGAATAAACGTCATAGCCTTGTTGATAGAAATCATAAAAGAGTTCTTGGTATTTTTGGCAGCACTCGATACGGCCATTTGAAATAACAATCGCCTTGGTATGCGCCTCTGAAGTAAGGCTACACCAGTACAGCCTCTTTTTACCGGATGATGTTACATACCCATCTTTTCGTTGTTGCCAAAGGGTGGGGATCGGGTGTTTAATCGCTTGCTCGAATTGAGGTTCTTGCGTGTACGAAAACGGGGCGGCGCTGTGGTTTTCCATGGGAAATTACCTGAACTGGTGCATGTGAGAGCTTTATCGCTACTAATGTTGTTAGATTAAAGAACTAGTAAGGAAATGCAAATGGATACTCATGTTTGGCTTGCTTATGTCGTCACGGCGATTTTGTTCAGTTTGGCTCCGGGCTCAGGTACCGTTAACTCAATCAGTAATGGGCTAAGTTATGGCACTAAGAAGTCACTCGCGTCGATCGCAGGCTTACAGCTTGGCCTTGCATTTCACATCATGCTGGTGGGAGCGGGTATTGGTGCATTAGTCGCTCAATCTGCATTGGCGTTCACCATCATCAAATGGGTGGGGGTGGTGTATCTTCTTTGGTTGGGTATCCAAAAGTGGCGCGACAACTCTAGCTTAATGGCTTCTGAAGAAAGCTCAACGTTATCGAGTGGCAAGCTGCTAAGAAATGCGGTGCTGATTAACCTTACCAACCCTAAATCTATCGTGTTTTTGGTGGCTCTGTTCCCTCAATTTATCGATCCAACACAACCGCAAGCACCACAGTTATTAGTGCTAGGTGTGACGACGGTATTCATTGATAGCGTTGTTATGTTGGGTTACACCTCATTAGCGTCACAAATGGGACGTTTTATTCGTTCAGATCGCATAATGGGTAAGATAAATAAAATCTTTGGTGGTATGTTCATGGGCTGCGGCGCATTGCTGGCTGCCGCTAAAGCCTAGTGAAAGCAATAGAGTTATAGTTAAACCAATTAGAGTTATCAAGAAATGACCGCTACCTACGTTGCTCGACAACCTATCTTAAACCGAAACAAGAACACGCTTGGTTATGAGCTGCTGTTTCGTGACGGAGAAAGGAATGCCTATCCAGCGCATATAGAGTCTAATCGAGCAACGTATCGTCTGATTGTTGAGAATTTCTTGTCGGTTGGGCTTAATCCGTCGATCCCATCTTCACGTTGTTTTATTAACTTCCCGTATCAAAGCTTGATTCGTCGGCTGCCACTGAGCTTGCCGAAAGACAAGGTGGTGGTTGAGATCCTTGAAACCTGCCAACCGACCGACGAGTTATTAGAAGCCGTTAAAGAGCTCTACCAAGCGGGCTACATGATCGCCCTAGATGATTTTACTTCGACGCCAGAATGGGAACGTTTCCTCAGATATACGCATATTGTTAAGCTCGACATCATGCAGATGGGCTTAGACGAGGCGTGTGATTTGGTTAGGGCGCATCAAGGGAAGAAATTTAGCTTTCTTGCTGAACGAGTCGAAAACGAACAAGAATTCCAGCAAGCGAAAGAGGCGGGTTTTAAGTTCTTCCAAGGCTACTTCTTTAGCAAACCGGAAATCATCAAGACCAAGTACATCAGCCCTGAACAAGTGATTGCCATGGAGCTGTTCCAAGAAGTGTGCAAGCCGGATGTCGACTTTCAGCGTGTCGAGAGCATCGTCGCAAAGGATGTCGCTTTGTCTTATAAGCTACTGCGCTTTGTAAACACCATGTCGCCTCGTCTTGAGGTAACTATTTCGTCATTCCGTCAGGCCTTGGTTTACTTGGGGCAAGAGAAGCTGAAAATGTTTGTTTCGCTGGCGGTAGCGTCTTATGTTTCTGATAAAAAGCCGAAAGAGTTGTATGGCTTGTCTTTACAGCGAGCGCAATTTTGTCAGCGTATGTCTCGTTACCAAGCGTTTGAAGGGCACACTGAGCAAGCCTTTATGATCGGTTTGTTCTCGTTGCTGGATGCATTGCTCGACCTATCGTTAGAGAATTTAGTTGAGCAACTGCCTTTGTGTAAAAGTATCAAGGTGGCTCTGCTTCGTAGAGAAGGGCCATACGGTACCTTACTTGCGCTTGAAGAGAGCTTTGAACATGCCGATTGGCAACAGATTGATGAGCACTGCGCTGATTTAGGGTTAAGCGTGGATCAGGTCAAAACGGAGCTTACTGAAGCTCGCCGCTGGAGTCATACCGTGACCAACAAGCTCTGATGTTTATTCGTTAAACTTTTATGACAATTGAAACGCACGCCTTGACGTGCGTTTTTTTATAACTAATATATACGCATATCCATATATGAGTATGTAGTTATGCTTCCTCACCAATTTTTTAAATTACTGTCTGATGAAACGCGAGTGCGTTGCTTAATGATGATTGTGCGCCAAGAGTGCCTCTCTGTTGGTGAGTTGACACAGGCATTACAAGAAAGTCAGCCAAAGGTTTCACGCCACCTTGCGCAGTTGCGCTCAAACGGTATTTTGACTGACGTTCGCCAAGGGCAGTGGGTGTTTTACCGCCTGTCACAAGATTTACCGGGTTGGATGCTAAAGTTAATTGATGACCTTATCGCATCGAACTGTTTGAAAACTGAATACCAACAAGACATTGAGCGCTTAGAAGCAATGACTTCACGCCCTCAATGTTGCGTTTAATTGAATATTTTTAGATTCACCACTAGCTGAGAGAGCATACGATGACAGTTAAAGTAGGTATTAATGGTTTTGGTCGTATTGGCCGTCTAGCACTTCGCGCAGCATTCGACTGGGCAGAGCTAGAGTTTGTACAAATTAATGATGTAGCGGGCGATACCGCAACGTTAGCACATCTTCTAGAGTTCGATTCAGTTCAAGGTCGCTTTCACCACGAAGTAACTGCAGAAGGCGATGAGATGATCATTAATGGCCAGCGCATCAAGACCACACAAGAGCGCGACATCGATGCGATCGATTGGTCTGGCTGTGATGTGGTTATCGAAGCGACAGGTGTTCACCGTAAGACATCTTTCCTAAACAAATACCTAGAGCAGGGCGTGAAGCGTGTTGTGGTATCGGCGCCAGTGAAAGAAGAAGGCATCGCAAACATTGTTGTTGGTGTGAACGACAATATCTTCGACCCAGCAGTACACAAAATCGTAACCGCAGCGTCTTGTACAACAAACTGTATCGCGCCAGTGGTTAAAGTGATCAACGAGAAGCTTGGTATCGAGAATGCGTCATTCACAACGATTCACGATCTAACCAACACGCAAACTATTCTAGATGCACCCCACAAGGACTTACGTCGTGCACGTGCATGTGGCATGAGCCTTATCCCGACAACAACGGGCAGCGCTAAAGCGATTGTTGAGATCTTCCCTGAGCTTGAAAATCGTATTAACGGCCACGCGGTTCGTGTACCACTAGCGAACGCGTCTCTGACAGATATCATCTTCGAAGTGAAGCAGGATACAACAGCAGAAGAAGTTAACGCGATGCTGAAAGAAGCGTCTGAGAACGAACTGAAAGGCATTCTTGGCTTTGAAGAGCGTCCGCTGGTTTCTATCGATTACAAAGGCGACCAACGCTCAACCATCGTAGATGCACTATCAACTATGTTAGTGGGTAAGCGCATGGTTAAGATCTACGCTTGGTACGATAACGAAATGGGTTACGCGACACGTACGGCTGAGTTAGTTCGTACTGTCGGCCTTTCTAAATAAGAATCTGGGGAAGACACAATGACACATCCAACGTGGCAACTAGACCTTGAGAAAGGTGCACTTATCCTGACTCCATGCCCAGGCACTAAAGACGCAGACCTAGATGCATCTCTAGCTCAACTTAAAGCGCAAGGCGCAGAAGCAATTGTGACGGCTTTAGACAGTGAAGAACTGGCAAGCAAGAATGTTTCTGAGCTAGGCGAGAAAGCACAAGCACTAGGCATGCAATGGTTCCAAATTGAAATCGAAGATGATTGTGCACCGGGTGCTGACTTTGCGCAGAAGTGGCAAGCAGCAAGCCCAGAGCTACATCAAGTTGTGGATAATGGCGGTAAGGTAGCGATGCACTGCATGGGCGGTTCTGGCCGTACAGGTTTATTCGCAGCTCATCTGCTTTTAGAAAAAGGCTGGGACCTCGATAAGATCGTTCAAGAAGTTCAGGCACTGCGTCCAGGTGCCTTCACTAAATCTATCCAGGTTGAGTACATTAATGGCGTAGCGAATAGCTAATAGTCATCAGTGTTAGACAGGGAGCTTTTGGTATCTGGAGTGTTGAACTTATCATGATCCAAAAGCTCTTTTTGTTTTGGTTGCAGAGATAGCATTATGTTTTCAAATCTAAGTAAGAGCGTTCGCCAATACATGTTGGTGACCTTCAACTACTGGAACTTCACCATTACTGATGGTGCACTTCGTATGCTGGTGGTTTTGTATTTTTACGACCTTGGCTACAGTTCGTTAGAGATCGCCTCGCTGTTCCTTTTCTATGAATTCTTTGGTGTGGTGACGAACCTAATCGGTGGTTGGTTGGGCGCACGTCTTGGCCTCAATAAGACCATGAACATTGGTTTGGGGATGCAAGTTGTCGCCTTGGGTATGCTCGCGGTGCCAACGGCGATGTTGACTATTCCTTGGGTAATGGCGGCGCAGGCCTTGTCTGGTATCGCTAAAGACCTCAATAAGATGAGCGCCAAGAGCTCAATTAAGACCTTAGTGCCGGATGAGCAGCAAGGCGCGCTGTATAAGTGGATTGCAATTCTGACAGGCTCTAAGAATGCCCTGAAAGGTGCAGGCTTCTTTATTGGCGGTTTACTGCTTTCAACGATTGGCTTCCAATATGCAGTGCTTGC
Source organism: Vibrio sp. 10N.286.51.C3 (assembly GCF_003050065.1). NCBI lineage: Bacteria > Pseudomonadati > Pseudomonadota > Gammaproteobacteria > Vibrionales > Vibrionaceae > Vibrio > Vibrio sp. 10N.286.51.C3. The sequence continues at coordinate 29,770 of NZ_PIGC01000026.1, forward strand.
GATGGCAGCTGTGCTGACTTTGGTCTTCATTGGCAGTGTGCTGAGCTTAGAAGCGGACATGGGTAAAGCGAAAGCCAAGCCTAAGTTCAAACAGATCTTCTCTAAATCTGAATCCATCAACATCCTATCTGCAGCTCGCATGTTCTTGTTTGGTGCTCGTGATGTGTGGTTTGTGATTGCTTTGCCAATTTATCTCGGCAGCGTGTTTGGTTGGGATCACTCATGGGTTGGCGGTTTCTTAGCGGCTTGGACTATCGCTTATGGCTTTGTACAAGGCATAGCGCCGAAGATTACGGGTAAAGCTCAGGGTAAGGTGCCAGATGGGCATGCCGCGCTGTTATGGGCTGGTGCGTTGGCTATCGTGACCGCTGCCATTGCTTATGCGGTACAGATTGGTTGGCAACCAGAGCTAGTTATCGTGGGTGGTTTGATGGTGTTTGGTGCTATCTTTGCGGTGAACTCATCACTTCACTCATATTTGATTGTGAGTTATGCGAAAGGCGATGGCGTTTCTCTTGATGTCGGTTTCTACTACATGGCAAATGCGATGGGCCGTTTGATTGGCACGATATTGTCGGGCTTGGTATTCCAAATGGCAGGTTTGTCTGCGTGTTTGTGGGTTTCCTTCGCATTCTTAGCGATAACGACGGTGATCTCTCTGCGTTTACCTAGGATACCGCAAATCTCAGCAGCATAAGCTTCAGCTGCATGAGCTAAATTCGCGATAAGCATCTCCTTTAACACTAAGCTGACTTGGTATTTATTCCGGTCAGCTTTTTTATTGCTATAGTAGAATGATTGAATATTAATCAGGCATTTACATGAAGCAGCGAATTCTCTTTTTTGATTTAGCACGATGTGTCGCGGCCGTAGCGGTTATCGCGATTCATGTTTTGGCGCCTTATCGCAATGAGTTAGGAACCGTTCCTTTCGGCGAATGGTTAACAGCAATCAGCGTCAATGGCTTCAGCCGCTGGGCTGTACCTGTCTTTATATTGATAACGGGTGCTTTGATGTTAAGCGATCAGCGCCCGTTTGACGCTAAGTACTACCTCAAGCGACGCCTAGGCAAAGTATTGATACCTTTCATCGTTTGGTCGCTTTTCTATACCTACCTATCTGGTTGGTCTGCGATGGGCTTTGATGCCGACGTCAGTTGGGACGTGTTGCTCAATAGCTATCATCATTACACCTATTACCACCTCGGTTTCTTCTATTACTTTATCCCGCTCTACTTTGTGATTCCGTTCTTGCAGATCATGGTCAGAAAGTACGGTGATAGATCGGTCTATGCCTTTACGGCGGTATGGCTGCTCACAACATTACTGTTCTTACTGAGAATCGACGGTCCTTGGAGCCACGAATTGTGGCTGTACACCGGTTACTTACCATTGGGATACTTGCTGTATAAGATTGTGCCACTTAACAAGGTGACAGTCGGCGTGAGTGTGTTACTGGGTGGGTTAGCGTTACTAACCACGGTTTACATGGTAGTTGATGCAAGCTTGGTAGCAGAAGAGTACACGGTGGGGCGCTGGTTATCTTACAAGACGTTGAATACGGTATTAGCAGCGAGCATGGTGTTTATGCTGTGTCGTTATTACGGAGAAGGATTATCTGAGAAAAGTAACCAAGTGGTTGGCTTTATCAGTAAGCACAGTTTAGGTATCTACCTGCTGCATCCTATCTTCTTGTGGCCAATGAAAGAGTTTGGTTGGTACCAGGGACACCCTGCGTGGGTTATCCCATTATGGATTGTGATCAGTGGCGCAGGTGCGCTTTGGATGAGCTGGATGGTATCTAAGTCTGAGAAAACGCGTTGGTTATTGCCTTAGTCGTTAATACTAAAGCCATTAGTTATTATCGCTGATGGTCGTTTTTTGATGAATCGTTGAAGCGGCTTACGATTAGCGTTTCAACGCAAAGTGTAAGAACTTATCGCCTTGGTAGGTTAAGGTTCCTTTGTCGCCGGGGTTAAGGGCGTGGAAATAGTGGATTCCGACTTGGAATTCGCGTTTCGGACCAACCACACCACGTTGAACGTAAATCCAGTACTCTTGATCTTCTTGGCCAGGTTCTGCGTCAGGAAGGTCGATGGATTGTTTGTCTAACACAGTGACATTCACTTTCTTCTCTGGCGCATTTTCACCTTGCGAGTGTTTTCGATAGAAACCAATAAATACCCAAGCCGCTAGAGCAGCGAGTGCAAAAATGGCAAAAAAGAGTGAATTAGGCATATAACCTCCATGTAGTCGTGATGGTTATTCTAGTCTTTCAGGCAATAAGGATATGTGTTTAAAGCCGTTATTCGTGAACTGTTGTAAGCCAAGCTGATTATTTTTCGGCGGACATCACATTTAATGGCCAGTTTGGGATAAAGCATTGTTATTTATTGTCTCTTTCTCTCGTAAATAACAGTGATTTTGTATAAGAATAGGGAAATGCTCGACTAGAATTATAGTGTGGAGTGGGAGGGCCAAGATGACCGATATTGAAAAAGTGGTGACAAGAACTCGCAATATAGAGAAATTATTGAGGCTTCAATATCATGCCGAAGGCGAAGGATTGCATGAGCTTGTAACAAGCTGTGAAGAAAGGCTACCGCACGATATGGTGAGCAAGCTGCGTTATATCGCAACGTGTCGTAACAAGGTAGTCAATGAACATGAGGCTAAGTTGGAAGACCAACATAAGTTCATCATGATGTGTAACGACTGTGAGAAGGAGCTGACTCCACGTAGTGGTCGTTTTATTTGGCGAGTTGCGATCTTACTAATGATGGCAATGACTTTGGCTGCCGCAGGTTTCTATTATGCGAACTGGGATGCGCTAACACTGCATCTGTTTTCGAAATGAAAAAATTGAACAAAAAAAGGGACGCTCATGGCGTCCCTTTTTTTATCTGTAACTTGCTTAGTACATCATCGGTAGTGTCATTAGACCTACAACTACCGCGATCATTACAAGTCCTTGTCTTTGCGAAGATGAAATCATAACACTACTCCTAAATTTGGTTGTCTCTCGCTATGTTTTAAAGAATAGCACTACTTATGGCTTTAGATCAATAATTACTTTCGAAAGCTTTAAAAGTAGTAGAAAACTATGAGTTTTTTGCTTGTTTGAGTGTATTTAACTGTGTTTTATGGTGTGTTCTTATTTTGTTCGTTGTGATTTATGTTTGTTCTAATTTGGTTTAACCTGTTGTTTTTCAATGGTTGTTTTGTGTAATTTATATTGTTAAAGGTTGTTAAACTGTATTAATAAGGGTTGGCGGTGGCTAGGTTTGTTTTGGTTGATTTTTTAAGTTTTCGACTTGGTTTTTGTGGCGGTTTTTACCGGGGGCTTGAAATAACCTGACAAAACTGGGTTCTAAAAAAGAAAACTGGCTACTTTACAAGTCTAGGGTTGGTCGGAGTTTTTATTTCCCTATTAAGCTTGAGTTTGTTTGTTTAAGTTATTGTTATTGTTTGCTTTAAATGTATTGATTTTAATTTTTTAAGTGTGGTATTTGCCGGAATTTGGCCAGTTTTTATGGAGCCAATAGGTTAGAATTGACCAAAATTCAAGTATGGCGACTCTAATGCCAGTTTGAATAGGTTTTATGATGATTTGCTCTAGTTTTAAACGAATAGTCATTGTCACTGTGGTAATTGTTACGACTTCAATCTAAAGAGACTCTTTTTAGTGGAAGCGTAATCAAGATCCAATTTTGAGGGGCTGAGGCTTTACATCAACACTCGTGTGCCTAGACTGGCGACGATTTAAAGCAATAGGGCAAATGGTATGTGGAGTTGGTTGGCGGTTTCCTTGTCTGGTATCGGAGCAATAGCAGGAACGAAGCATGGACATATCGGTCAGGCCTTATCGTATAAGGTTTTTACCTTTGTATTATTAGCGACCATTGCTTTAACTCAATCTGTCGTTGCTGATTTTACCTATTGGGTCGTTGCTGGGTTGGCGGTTTCTGCGATCGCAGATGTCTTACATACTGTTACTCAAAAACGTCCTCTGCATTTTGTTTGCTTCTTGCTGGCTCAGCTCTGTTACAGCAAAGCATTTTGGTTACAGCTATCAGGAGAAATGGTCTGGTGGTTGTTCGCACTCCTGTTAGCGGCTTGTGTCGTTGCTTTCTTCTTACTTCTGCCTCGCTTAGACAAACTCGTCTTTCCTGTGGTTATCATGGGTATCGTGCTTATTCAGCTTGCATGGGCTTCTGGTGAGCTCTGGTTGCTTGATCCTCAACTGTCGCATGCGGTGGGTTTTGCTGGTTGTGCCGTGTTGCTGCTTTCTGCATTAGCATACGCGCTAAACTTCTATCGTAGCCCCATTAAGGGTGCCTACTTTTGGGTGACGGGCAGTTACTTTCTGGCTCACGCTCTCATTGTTGCTTCCCTTACCATTTAGGGTAGAGCTAGCTTAACTCTGAGCTACATCAAGGCAGCTAAGATGAAAGTAGGTAATCTACGTCTACTTCATTAAACATGAGATAGAGTTATGACTACCGAAATTCATGCACACAACGTTTTAAACCTACTGAGTGAAAAGCCACTGACTTGTGAAGAGTTGACGCAAGAGCTTGCTCAAACTTATGGCGCAGAAGCTCGTTTCCATACCTGTAAGCTGAACGGCCTGGATTTAGATGGATTGCTGAAGTTTTTCCTGAAGATGGAAAAGGTCGTAGTTATTGATGACAAGCTTTGCACTAATCGCGAACGTGTGTGTAACCACTAACTCCCAGTGACTTGGTTTCAGAGCCTTTTGGCTTTTATAGATTAAGAAGAGTGGATGCTATGTTTCGGCTTCACTCTTTAAATTCTCTTTTTACTTTTCTCCTTTCTACTTTTCTATTTGCTCTCGCAAAATTCCCTTCTAATTAGATAAGTTAATCCTTTTATTACTGCGTTCGAAAATCAATGTTGAGGCTGCTATACTCCGCGCACTTACGCTTTTCGAGACAAACTTATGGAAATTTTATCTGCAGCAACCATGCTGTTTCTTATTATGGACCCGCTTGGCAATCTACCAATCGTGCTCTCTATCCTTAAGCATATTGATCCGAAGCGTCGTCGTATTGTTCTTGTTCGTGAACTGATGTTTGCGCTGATTATCCTGCTGTTGTTCTTGTTTGCTGGTCAAAGCATTATGAACTTCCTGCATGTGCAGCCTGAAACCTTGAGTATCTCTGGCGGTATTATTCTGTTCATCATCGCGATTAAGATGATTTTCCCAAGTGCGGGTAGTATTACTGGCCTCGCGGCGGGTGAAGAACCGTTTATTGTGCCGATGGCGATCCCAATGATTGCTGGCCCTTCAGTGATTGCGGCATTAATTCTGTTGTCGACACAGCACCCTGACAACATGTTAGAGCTTTCAGCCGCGGTGATGTTGGCTTGGGGCGCTACCTTCTTCATTCTGATGTTTAATGGCTTCTTCCTGCGAGTGTTGGGTGAGAGAGGCCTTAAAGCCATCGAACGCTTGATGGGCTTGTTGCTGGTTATGCTGTCGACGCAAATGTTCCTAGATGGTGTGAAAGGCTACATGGGTTAACATCAGTATCATCGCTGAATAAAAAAACGCCGCTCAAATGAGCGGCGTTTTTGTCTCTACTGTTTCTGTCATGATGTTTTCTGTAGCTAAGCGTTTTATATCTGAGCTTAAGCTTGATTACATCATGTGCTTGCGTCGGATATCGAGTAGGGCAAAGACACCGAAAATCAATATTGACCACTTCTCCCAACGTGACATTTCGATCTTGTCGCCGAAAGCACCGATAAAAATCAGCATCTGCAGGCCGTGCATGAAGAACAAGAACGCTGTCATGATATAAAGCGCAATCGCCGCATTACCCGGGAACGGGTAGAAAATATTTACGATTAAGATAAACCAAACAAAGGCGATGGCTGCTTTTGCTAGTGGAAGCAAGAACTTCATTCAATAACTCCTATTCTTCAGTGATTCGATTGAACAGTCGGTAACTTGACTGTCCGGTAGTCTTATCGCGATGCAACTCCCAGTTCTCTGGCATAGCTTCGAGTTTCAGCTCTTTCTCTGTCTCGACGTAAATGATGGCATCGTCTGCAAGCCAACCGTTACTCTCAAGCAGTTGTACTGTTTCTGCCAATAAGCCTTTACGAAATGGTGGATCAAGGAAAACCATATCGTAAGGGGTGCCTGGCTTCTTAAGGAAAGAGATAGCGTCAGTATTTACAACATTGATGTTGTCTGCTTTGAGCTCTTTCGCGTTATCAGAAAGTTGTTTAGCAGCCTTTTGGTTCATTTCGAGCAGCGTCACCATTTTTGCTTGGCGAGAAGCTGCTTCAAAACCTAAACCGCCAGAACCGGCAAATACATCCAAGCAAGTTGAATGTGGGATATCTTGAGCCACCCAGTTAAAGAGTGTCTCTTTTACTCGGTCAATGGTTGGGCGTAATCCTTCTAAATCATGGACGGGCAGTTTTCTACCTCTCCATGAGCCACTAATAATTCGAACAAAGCCTCCGGATGGCTTTTTTTGTGATGTGTTTTGCTGGCGACGTCTTACCATAGATTTTTTGACCGCTAATAAAGTGATACTATACCGAGCCCAATTTAAGTGGGTTCGTGTATTAAATAAATTTGCAATGACAAAGTGTATCAAGCTAAAAGCAAACTTATCACTGCTTTGTCATTTTTCTTTACTATTCGTTTGTACAAGCTTGTATTGTATAACAATAGCAAAGAGTCGACGTGTATTAAGTCAATACAGCTAATTAGTAGATCTAGGAAACTCCTCTGATGACGGAAAAAAAGAAGCGCGGATTATTATCGTGGCTTGGTTTTGGTGAAGAAGAACAAAGCCCAAAAACTCAGAATGAAGCGAACGTAGAAAGCGTTGAAGATCAAACTGAAGTTGAATCACAAGTTGAGGCTGAACAGGTCGCGCCTGAAGCTGAAGTCGCTAAGCCAACTGCATCTGAGCAAGCGCTTGAAGAAGCTCAACAAGAACAGCAACCTGTCGCAGCAGAAGCAGAAGCAGAAGCAGAAGCAGAAGCAGAAGCAGAACAGGAAGAAGTGGTTGTTCCTCAAGCTAAGGTTGAAGAAGTACAAGAGAAGCCAACAGAAAGCTTCTTTGCTCGCCTTAAGCGCAGCCTAAGCCGCACTAAAGCAAACATCGGCGCCGGTTTCTTCGGTCTGTTCAAAGGCAAGCAAATCGATGAAGATCTGTTTGAAGAGCTAGAAGAGCAACTTCTGATCGCTGATGTGGGTATGAATACCACGGTTAAGATCATTGAAAACCTGACAGAAAAAGCATCTCGCAATGACCTAAAAGACGGTGAAGCGCTTTATGGTCTGCTCAAAGAAGAGATGGCAGACATCTTAAGCCAAGTAGAACAGCCACTGGTTGTTGATACCACTAAAACACCTTACGTTATCTTAATGGTTGGTGTGAACGGTGTAGGTAAGACAACTACGATCGGTAAACTGGCAAAACAATTCCAAAATGAAGGCAAGAAAGTGATGCTAGCGGCGGGTGATACCTTCCGTGCTGCAGCCGTTGAACAGCTTCAGGTTTGGGGTCAGCGTAATGATGTGCCGGTTATCGCTCAGCACACAGGTGCGGATAGTGCGTCTGTTATCTACGATGCGATTGAAGCAGCGAAAGCACGTGGCGTTGATGTTGTGATTGCCGATACAGCGGGTCGTTTGCAGAACAAGAGCAACTTGATGGAAGAGCTGCGTAAGATTGTTCGTGTAATGAAGAAGATTGATGACTCTGCACCACACGAAATCATGCTAACGCTCGATGCCGGTACGGGTCAGAATGCTATCAGCCAAGCGAAACTATTCAGTGAAGTGGCTCCAGTAACCGGTATTACACTGACTAAGTTAGATGGTACGGCGAAAGGTGGCGTAATTTTCTCAATTGCTGACCAGTTCCAGATTCCAATCCGCTACATTGGTGTGGGTGAAGGTATTGATGACCTGCGCCCATTTGAATCTAAAGACTTCATTGAAGCACTATTTAGCCGCGAAGAGTAACGCGAGTAGCAAAGTGGTTTATCCTTAATCTGCTACCGTTTTTAAATTTGATATTAGTGATCGTAAGAGGAATTTTCGGTGATCAAATTTCAGCAAGTGAGTAAAGCCTACCGAGGTGGAAGACAAGCGCTCCAAAAAGTGGACTTTCACCTGAAACGTGGAGAGATGGCTTTTTTGGGTGGGCACTCTGGGGCTGGTAAAAGTACCTTGCTGAAGTTGATCTGCGCGATAGAGCGTCCAACCGATGGACGTGTCTGGTTCAACGATCACGATATCACTCGTATCCCAGCCAAAGACATCCCTTTCTTACGCCGTAATATTGGGATTGTTTTTCAAGACCATCGCCTGCTGATGGACCGTTCGATTTTCGATAACGTCGCTCTGCCTATGCGTATTGAATCTATTTCTGAAAACGAAATAAAACGCCGAGTCAGTGCTGCGTTGGATAAGACAGGCCTATTAGATAAAGCCCGTTGTTTGCCAAGCCAGCTTTCTGGTGGTGAACAGCAACGTGTGGGCATTGCTCGGGCTGTGGTGAACCGTCCAACCCTACTGCTTGCGGATGAGCCGACGGGTAACCTAGACCCTGAATTATCTAACCGTGTGTTGCGATTATTTGAAGAGTTCAACCGCGCAGGTGTGACGATCATCCTAGCGACGCACGATATCGGGTTAGTGAACACTCGCCCTCAGTACCGCCATCTTGAATTAAACCAAGGATTTTTGAGTGAGGTTGAAGACTATGGCCGCGAATAAGCGCATCAAAAAACCTCAATCTAATCGAGCAGCAAACCGCGCTTCAAGCGACGGCTTCTTTGTTGTTCACTGGAAACAAGCCAAGTCATCGTTCTCGCAAATGTGGCAGCGCCCGTTAGGCAACTTGCTGACCCTTGCGGTGATCTCTATGGCGTTGGCGATGCCAGCTTGTTTGTACCTGTTGGGTAAAAATGTGGGTGAAGTAGCGCAAGATGTCACTAGCCCGTCACAAATAAGTGCTTATGTAGAGGATGGTATTCCTGAGCCACGAGTAATGGTGCTCAAGGATGAAATCGAAAGTTGGGATCAAGTTGAGCTGGTGGAGTACATATCTCCGCAGCAAGGGCTTGCAGACCTCAGCCAGTATTCTGGTTTTGAAGACGCCCTAACTATCCTAGATGATTATTCACTGCCAGGTGTGCTGGTGATTACGCCAAGCGTACACAGCGATACCTTAATTAAAGAACTGGCAGGCACAGTTAAACAACAAGAATTAGTAACCGATGTTCGTCTAGACGAAGATTGGTTAGCTCGATTAGATGCGATCAAAGCACTCGCGGCTGTCATCGTGATTACCTTAACGGTATTGATGTTGGGCGCGGTATTTCTGATTATCGGCAATACACTACGATTTAATGTGTTGGCGCATAAAGAAGAGATTCAAACCATGAAGCTGATTGGTGCGACCGACAGCTACATTCTTCGACCATACCTTTATGCTGGGATGTGGTTTGGCGTATTAGGTTCGATTAGCGCTTGGGTAATGACGGCATTAATTACCGTATTACTGAACAGTGCAGTGGATGACTTGGCTCAGTTGTATGACAGCCACTTCCGCTTAATTGGCCTGAGCTGGGATGAATCTTTACTGCTTTTGATCGTCGGAACTCTGCTTGGTAGTGTGGCTGCGAAGCTTTCTGCACAGCGTCACCTAAAAGAAATTGAACCAGTTTAGGTGAATAGAGTCATATTTAGACGAAAAATAGGCACTTCTTAACCAGTTTTTGCCTTGTATAGACGAATTGATTATGCATAATTACTTCCCCCTCCTTGAAACCTGTTCATTTTAGGTTCAAGATTGTCGGGTTTTAATAGATGTATTACTCCAGATCAGAGATTGATGAGGAACCGAATGGCAAACCAAGCGTATCAAATGGCTTTAGTCACACAAGATAGTTTAGATAGCTATATCCGCTCAGCGAACAGCTACCCAATGCTGACACCTGAAGAGGAACGTGGACTTGCAGAGCGATTACATTACAAAGGTGAGATCGATGCTGCGAAAGGCTTGATCCTTTCCCACCTACGATTCGTGGTGCACGTCGCAAGAGGCTACTCTGGCTACGGGCTGCCAATGGCTGATCTCGTCCAAGAAGGTAACATCGGCTTGATGAAGGCTGTTAAGCGCTTCAATCCAGAAGTTGGTGTTCGATTGGTTTCTTTCGCAGTTCACTGGATCAAAGCTGAAATCCATGAATACGTTCTGCGTAACTGGCGCATCGTTAAAATTGCGACAACTAAGGCACAGCGTAAACTGTTCTTTAATCTTCGTAAGTCTAAAAAGCGTTTAGGTTGGTTTAATAACGGTGAAGTTGAGACAGTTGCTCGTGAACTGGGCGTTGAGCCTTCTGAAGTTCGTGAAATGGAATCTCGCTTAGCGGCACAAGACGCGACGTTTGAAGCGCCTATGGACGATGACGACGGCGGTTCTGCTTACACAGCTCCAGTTTACTACCTAGAAGACAAAGCATCAGACGTTGCTGAAACGGTAGAAGCGGCTAACTGGGAGTCACACACCAATAATCGCCTAGGACTCGCACTAGCAAGCTTAGACGAGCGTAGCCAACACATTGTTCGCTCACGTTGGTTAGACGACAACAAAGCAACCCTGCAAGACTTAGCGGATACCTACAGCATTTCTGCAGAGCGTGTTCGCCAGTTAGAAAAGAATGCGATGAAGAAATTGAAGCAAGCCGTTGGCGATTTCTAATAGCATCTAGTTTCTATTAGCTTCAGAGCTAGCAAATAACTGAATTTTGAAAAGGCCGAGATCGAGAGATCTCGGCCTTTTTATTTTGGATCGATTTCTCAACTTTTGCGATCGAAATTTGCAAAATGATTTTGTGGATAACTCTGTGAGAAGTTTATTCGTCAGCTGTCTAAAAGCAGGGTGTAGTAAGGCTTTGACGGGGTTTTTCGAGTGGGGATATTTTTCAGTTAACCCACAGTTAGATCAGGATCCTTACTACATGTTGTGGATCTATTTTTAAAAAGGCACTTTATTCACGCAATTCACAGATTTATCCACAAATGGTGTAAAAGTGATCGCTGGTGGATAACCTTATTAAGTGGATGTGAATGTTAGCCTTGGGATAGGTTACAATGGCAGCAAAGTAAATCAGTATAAAAGAGAAAGTCATGGACCAGTTTAAACATATCGATGTTAAAGGCGCTCAAGCCCTCATTGAACAAGGCAACGCTCGACTTGTCGATATACGTGACCCGCAGTCTTTTGCGGTTGCCCACTCACAAACAGCCTACCACCTGACTAACGATACGATGGTGTCGTTCATGGATGAGGTTGAGTTCGAACAACCTATCTTGGTGATGTGTTACCACGGTATTAGCAGCCAAGGTGCAGCACAATATTTAGTGAACCAAGGCTTTGAAGAGGTATATAGTGTAGATGGCGGTTTCGAAGCTTGGCACCGTGCTGAACTTCCTGTGATTGCTGGTTAATTACCTTTATCGCTCCAAGCATCTCTCATAGTATGAATAGGAAGTACCAATGATTAGATTGATGGTGTTAGACAACCCACGTCTTGCTCAAGCATTTATTGATTATATGGCGTCTCGTCAGATCCCTATTCAGATGTCTCCTGAGGGGGAAGGGCGTTTTGCGCTTTGGCTTATTGATGGTCAATTTCAAGTTGAAACCGAAGCTGAGCTCAATCGCTTCTTGTCGGAACCCAATCATAAGCGCTATCAAGCGGCGTCTTGGGACATGGCAGAGACCAGGAAGAGCAACTTTCATTATCATACACCAAGCTTCATGGGCATGATAAAAGCCAAAGCAGGCCCTGTGACACTCAGTATCATGCTGGTATGTGTGGTGATTTTTGCTCTGCAGCAGATAGGTTTCGGGCAGGCGATTTTTAACACCTTACATTTCCCTGCGGTTGATGGGCAGCAATGGCAATTATGGCGCTGGCTCAGTCATGCTGTTTTGCATTTCTCGGTTATGCACATCGCATTCAACATCTTGTGGTGGTGGCAACTGGGCGGAGATATTGAGAAAAAGTTAGGTGGTCTTAAGTTACTTCAGATCTTTGCCGTATCTTCAGCGATTTCTGGTGCCGGACAATACTGGGTCGAAGGGGCGAACTTCGGTGGTTTATCTGGAGTAGTGTATGCCTTGGTTGGTTACTTATGGGTTGTCGGAGCAAAGGCGCCGCAACTCGGTTTAGGTATCCCAAGACAGATCGTTGGCTTTATGTTGGTGTGGTTAGTTCTTGGATACATGCAGCCATTTATGGCCATCGCTAATACCGCTCATTTGGCAGGTTTAGTCGCAGGTGTGATTATCGGCTTTATAGATTCAATGAAAGCGCCGAAATCGGCAACAAGCTAGCGCGTTAGTTACCGAGAATCGATAGATACAAAAAAGCGGCCAGATGAGCCGCTTTTTTATTAGGATTCGTTTTTACATCATTACTGATAAAGGTATTTGGTAAACAGTAAGTCAGCAATCAGGGTTTTGCCCGTCTCAGGCAGAAGAATCTTGTTGAGGTGTTCAACCAAAGTCTTTCTCAAATCTTCACGACCAGACAGAGACTTAATCGTTTCTTCGTTTTGTTTACCAAGTAATTCAATCACGGCATCGCGGATTAATGGTTGGTGATGCTCAATGGCAGCTAGGTCATTGCTGTTCGCAACCATAATATCGAGGCGAACCTGAATGTAGCCCAGTTTTTTACCTTTAGTGTAAAAATTGGTGGTCAGGTCTGGCTCTAGCGTGAAGTAGGCTAGTTTGGGTGCCAATTCCTCTTCAGCGAAACTTGATGCTGAAAAGAGTAGGGTAATCGCAAGAATTATTTGGGCTACATAACGTTTGTGCATATTTGTGACTTTTCTTTAGTTTATTCGCGATATTCGAAACGCATTAGTCTTGTTACAATGAGCGGTCTAAATCTAAATACGTTTACAATTCGAAGAGCGCTTTAATTTTGTTCGAAAGTTGAAGCTTTATTGTACGTGTAAAGTCACCTATTGAATACTAGTATGAATCAGCCAATATCGCTGTATCTTAATTCGTTAATGAATGTAGATTGGCAAAGTACAGAAACATTTGATTTTCCTAATGAAACCACCAAAGAGTGGCTTATGGAGCAAGGTTCTCTTTCCCGCAAGTTGGGTAAGAGCTGTCAGCACCTGTCTGTTGAGTTGCTTCATAATCAAGTTGTAGAACGCTCAAGGCTACAACAAGACGAGGAACATCTTTTATCATCGTTTGATTGCTTACTGCGTAAAGTGATTTTAAAGGGTGATGATGAACCGTGGGTGTTAGGTCGAACCTTGATTCCCCGAGTCACGCTAGAAGATCATCAGCACTCTGACCTTTCTCAACAAGGTAATGTCCCGCTTGGATTGACCGTTTTCAGTGCTGAGAACGTGGAGCGAGATGCGCTGCAAGTCGGTTGGGTTATCGCGGGCGATGAGCAATTACTCGCACGTCGTTCTCGATTATGGATGAACCATAAACCGATGCTTGTGGCTGAACTGTTTTTACCAACATCACCCATTTACTCTAAGGAGAGTGTGTAAATGCTTGCCACCAAAGCGAAGGCGTATTGGCAATTAACGCGAATGAATCGCCCGATTGGTACCCTGTTACTTCTTTGGCCGACCTTGTGGTCACTGATTATCGCCGCACAAGGTATGCCTGATTTTTATGTCTTGGTTGTTTTCGTACTCGGTGTGGTGTTGATGCGTTCGGCTGGCTGTGTGATCAATGACTTTGCTGACCGTAAAGTAGATGGTCATGTTAAACGTACCAAGCAGCGTCCATTACCTTCAGGTTTGGTTTCCAGTAAGGAAGCGATTCTGCTCTTTTTAGTGCTAGCCGTGGTTTCCTTCTTGCTGGTACTGACCATGAATCCACTGACCATTAAGCTCTCATTTATTGGTGTTGGTCTGGCGTTCATTTACCCTTTCATGAAGCGTTTTACGCATCTTCCACAGTTGTTTCTCGGCTTAGCGTTTAGTTGGGCGATACCAATGGCTTGGGCGGCACAAACCAATGAACTGCCAAGCATTGTGTGGTTTATATTCGTGATTAACGCGTTGTGGACGATTGCTTACGACACGCAATATGCGATGGTTGATCGAGATGACGACCTGAAGATTGGTATTAAATCGACGGCGATTTTATTTGGTCGCTTCGATAAACTGATTGTTGGCTCTTTGCAACTCGTCACCCTAGCGATGCTGATTGCGTTAGGCATGCATTACCAACTAGGTGATACCTTCTATTGGGCATTGTTGGTAGCGGGAAGCTTGTTTGTGTATCAACAACACCTGATGCGCCACCGTGATCGAGACCTTTGTTTCCAAGCATTTCTCAACAATAATTATGTTGGAATGGCAGTGACTGTAGGCTTATTCATTACCTTCTGGTAAGCATCAGCTTTTCGAGTTAACGAACGCTAAAGAAAAAGGCACCCAGTGGGTGCCTTTTTTGATCGTGTTTCACTTTGCTATGAAAGCGACGCCAAACGGATTGTTACTCTGCTTGGTGGATACTCTCTTGAATCGTCAAACGTACTTCTGGGTAAAGCATTGAGTAGAGAAGCTTAGCGAATTGCTGAGTCTTTTCTAAATCACAGTTACCATCGTTATCCAGATATTGCTGCTGTTTCAGAGTTGCAAACATCGATGCAAACACGCCTTTATCGAAGAACTCTGGTGCATTGATGCCTTGTAGACGACCAAGTCGCTGTGCAATGTCTTGGCTCTTCTGTTCAAGATCGGATTTATCCAGGTCAGGATTCTCTGCCAACAGGTTTAGAGCAATCGAGTAGCGCTGTAGCGTCTCTGAAATCGTACGACCTAATAGCATCAGTGCTTGGCTGTTTGATTGGTTGATGGTGACTTCGTTATCAGAAATCACAAGCATACCTTGGTTAACCAGCTCTTCAATGATGTTAGAAACCACGCCTTCAAGCTTGTCTTCTTCGTAGCTTAGGAATAGCTCTTTCTTCAAGAACGGGTAGATAGCAGCAACGTTCTCTTGAATCGCGTCAATCGATAAACCGCGCTGACGAATGGTCATCTGTGCAATTAACGATGGCAGAGCAAACAAGTGAATGATGTTGTTTCGGTAGTAGGTCATCAGAATTGACTGGTGACGGTCTAGTGAAATGATGTCGCCCATTGAGTCTGATTCAATCAAGAACTTGTTCAGTGATTCAGCATGTTTTACCAATTCTTCAGCGCTGTCTTTTGGCACAGTGAACGTTGCCGAATATGGAACGTTCTTAAGCAGAGACAGGTAGCAATTGATCTGAGAAACCAAAGAGTCACGAGACAATGCGCGCTGTCTTGAAGCCAATAGTGCCGTTGCACAAAGGGTCAGGGCATTGGTTGCTGCCGCATCGTTAATGTGCGTCATCATTTTGGTCGCTAAGTCATTAACCACTGGGTTCATCCATTGTGGCTTGCTGGTGCCCATTGGGTCGATATCTTTGGTCCACTCTGGTGAGTGCTCATTCAGGTATTGGTTCAGTTGAATCGGCTCACCGAAGTTCACGTAGCCTTTACCAAAGTTACGCAGCTTACGAATGGTACGAATCACCAAGCTCGCGTTTTCTTTCTCTTTACGCTTACCTCGAAGCTCTTTCGCGTAAGTCGCTACTTCCATAACGTGCTCGTAGCCAATGTACACAGGAACCAAAGTCACCGGACGGTTCATACCGCGCAGCATTGCTTGGATTGTCATCGCTAGCATGCCCGTTTTCGCTTGCAATAGACGACCAGTACGAGAACGACCACCTTCACTGAAGTACTCTACTGAGTAACCTTTAGCGAACAATTCCGCTAGGTATTCACGGAAAATCGTCGAGTACAGCTTGTTGCCTTTGAAACTACGACGAATAAAGAACGCACCACCATGACGGAAAATAGGACCGGCAGGGAAGAAGTTCAGGTTAATACCCGCAGCGATATGCGGAGGAACCATGCCTTCATGATAAAGCACATAAGAAAGCAGCAAGTAGTCCATGTGGCTACGGTGACAAGGCACGTAAACAATCTCGTGACCATCTTGAGCCAGCTTACGAACCGTTGAAGCGTTACTGATATGTAGGCCTTGGTACAGCTTATTCCACAGCCAGCCAAGAATCTTCTCACCACGCTTGATCAGCGAATAAGAGAAGTTCGCAGCAATCTCGTCCATGATGTCTTGAGCTTCTTTGCTCGCTTTCTCGATCGAGATGTTCTTTGCTTGTGCTTCGTCTTCAATCGCTTTCTTGATCGCTTCTGATTTTAATAGGCGATCAAACAGAGCTTGGCGGCTTGGCAGGTTAGGACCTGATGCAGCAAGCTTTTGGCGAGAGAAGTGAATACGTGCCACGCGCGCCAATTTGTGCGCGATGGTGCTGTCGGTACCGTGTGAGTTAGCCATGTAGCGTAGAGAAACCACTGGGCTGAAACGAACCAGACAGTCACGACCGGCTAGCAATACAGCTTTTGATTTCTCTAAGCCGTTCATTGCCTGTAGGTAAGGCTTCTGGTTATTCTCTTTACCAGGCTTACGTCCCCACAGCACTGTAGCAGGGATAACTTGAACATCGAGTTCAGAGTCGTCAGCGTGCAGTGAAAGCAATTCAGAGAACACTTCAATTGAAGAGCTTGGTACATAATCATCGTCTTGCAGCAGAGTTTTGCGAGAAGAGATGAAAACGTAGCGTTGCAGTGATTTGCCGTTGATTTCAAGCTTGCTCAACGGATCAGGTAGGCCTAATTCAAGTGCATGTTTTTGCAATGTAAGAATGTCTACACTTGAGCGAAACGGTAAGGCGTATACAATCGGTTTGCTCAAATCAATGTTCAAATCCTCAACAGGGTTTGAAGGAATTGATGTGCCCTTTACCAATAGGGATAAAGGTAGCTTCATTAATGAACGTGAAAAAGATTGTCCAGAAGACATATAGGTTCACTGCCTCAATAGTTATTTCAATGTGCTGAAGCGTATCTCTATTTCTATGATAAAAAGGATAAATCCTATGAGTGAAATAGGGATAAGCCTAGGCGTAAATTTAATCGATGCAAGAATACCAGAAACTGGTCTAACCTTTTAATGGAAATAGTCATATTGCCGTTAAGTTTGTGGAAAATCATTCATCGACTGATTGAGTATAGGGTTAAAAATGACCAAAAAATCAAACACCGGATTCAAACGCATCATCAAAGCAGCAGGCTTTTCATGGCAAGGCATTACGAGTTCGTTTAAAAACGAGGCTGCATTTCGACAAGAAGTGTTCATGGCGGCCGTGCTTATTCCGTTGGCATTTTACCTGGATGTAAGCCAGGTTGAACGAATCTTAATGATCTCATCTGTGGTATTGGTGATGGTTGTCGAGCTAATCAATACCGCGATTGAAGCGGTAGTCGACCGAATCGGAAGTGAACATCATGAGCTTTCTGGGATGGCAAAAGATGTCGGTTCGGCGGCGGTTTTCATCTGTTTAGCACTAGCAGGTTATGTGTGGCTTGATATCTTGTTTTTGTAATTCGTTAAAAATGAACTAAAAACAACCAATTGCTTTGCTTTTGTTCAGTTACTGGATATACTCACAGTCAACTGTATAAAAAGACAGGTGAATCATGAAGCCGTTAACGCCCCGCCAGCAACAAGTCTTTGACCTTATTAAAGGTAAGATCGAAGATTCCGGTATGCCACCGACACGTGCAGAAATCGCGCGTGAACTAGGCTTCCGTTCTGCTAATGCTGCAGAAGAACATTTGAAAGCTCTTGCTCGTAAAGAAGCGATTGAGATTATCCCGGGTGCGTCTCGCGGTATTCGTATTTTGCTTGAAGATGCAGCAAACGAAGAGCAAGGTTTACCATTAATAGGTCAGGTTGCCGCAGGTGAGCCTATTCTGGCTCAAGAGCATGTAGAAATGCATTACCAAGTTGACCCAGGCATGTTTAAACCACAAGCTGACTTCTTACTTCGTGTGAATGGCGAAAGTATGAAAGACATCGGTATTATGGATGGTGATTTATTGGCTGTTCATAAAACTCAAGATGTTCGTGATGGTCAGGTTGTCGTGGCTCGTGTCGATGATGATGTAACGGTAAAGCGCCTAGAACGTAAAGGTTCAACGGTTCTGTTACATGCTGAAAATGAAGAATTTTCTCCAATCCATGTCGATCTTGAATCTCAACACTTGTCTATTGAAGGCCTTGCGGTTGGTATCATTCGTAACACCGACTGGATGTAGCCATTACAAATAGATTATTGATATTCATTCTCAATAACTTGTTATTGTAATTGATATTCATTATCATCTTCTTTGTCGAGATACAAGGAAGATGATGATGCCAAACCCAACCAAACCTCAAATGAAGCTGCTTGCTCGTAAGCCGCGCTCCTCTGTTCAAAAGGCTTCTTCTGAACAAGGGTCTGCACACCAAGAATTCCAAGTTCCGACCAATCTCGTTCAACATCTTTGGTTTCGTAGTCGTGAAAGCCTAGCCGATGACGGTCTCGTTTATGATCCTATCGCAGCTCAAGCCTGCAAGCGTTGCCAGCTCGCACCAGAATGTCTTACTGGTGAGCTCGATCAGCAACAACTTCTCTACGCAACACTGACTCAACTTTGTGACTCTCAAGTTCAACAATTTCTATCTCACAACCCAGATGCTTGGATCATCAATGTTGGGGCTGGGCTCGACACCCGTTTCTACCGTTTAGATAATGGCCGCTGTCATTGGGTTGAGCTCGATGTGACCGAGAATCTGCTTTGGCGACAACGTTTGTTCCACAAAAATGAACGCTATCGTTTGGAGTGTGGCTCTGTTGATGACTTAACTTGGTTAGATGAACTTAACATCCCAGAGCAAGCGTCGGTGATGGTGGTATGTGAACATGCTTTGCTGGATTGTAATGAACAACAGACGGCGAACTTTATTCAGTCTCTCAGCCGCTACTTTACTCATGCACATGCGTGTTTAGTATTAGCTGGAGATAAAAGCTCTAGCGCTCTTGGGCAAAAGCTCGGTTCTGGAAAGTATGCGCATGGCCTATCTTCTCCGGTAGACAGCGTTCTTAATTGGCTGCCATGGACGCAATGGGTAAAAGCGTTTTCTCCACTAGACCAGCAATGCAATCGTTGGAAATTGTGGCAGCGACTTCTTTGTAAGATCTCTCAGGTCAAAAAACGTTTAACGCCGCAGTTAGTACTCGTTAAGTGGTAAACCTAGTGGTTCTGTATTTCGAGTAATTGAGTACATAGCCGGTATAAGTAAAATTCCACAACATAGTGAAAGCCCACCCACTAGGTTAAACTATCGCCTCTAATCTAAGAGGTGATCGTGAAGCTATTTAATCCCCAAACTATTTTTCAAACTCTATCCAATCAGGCGATGCACAAAAAAGTGCTGTTGCTCGCGATCCCGATGGTTCTCTCTAATATTACTGTTCCACTGCTGGGCTTAGTCGATGCGGCGGTTATCGGTCACTTAGAGCATTCTTGGTATCTCGGTGGTGTGGCATTAGGTGGCACAATGATCAGCGTGACCTTTTGGCTGCTCGGTTTCTTACGCATGTCGACAACAGGGCTAGCCGCACAATCTTATGGTGCGAATGATGGAAAGCAACTTGGCTTAGTCTTCGTGCAAGGCGTGACCATGGCCTTAGGGTTTGCTGGTGTCTTCTTGCTTTTACACAGTCTAGTCGCCGATTTAGTTTTCTCATTGAGTAGCGCCAGTGAGCAAGTTAAGCACTATGGTCAGCAATATTTCTCAATTCGCGCTTGGAGTGCACCTGCTGCGCTCACTAACTTTGTGATTCTAGGTTGGCTACTTGGAACCCAAAATGCCAAAGCGCCAATGTGGATGGTGATCATCACCAATATCACCAATATCGTTTTGGATATCGTTTTTGTTATCGGTTTAGGGTGGCAAGTGGAAGGTGCAGCATTGGCGTCTGTAATGGCCGATTATGCCGGTCTAACATTTGGCTTGATTTGTGTTTATCGAATCTGGATTAAGAGACAACTGCCTTCGCCATGGGATTTGCTTAAGAAAACCAGTCAAGGCTTGAGTCGTTTCGTAAAATTGAATCGCGATATCTTTCTCCGTTCATTGTGCCTGCAAGCTACTTTCACTTTCATGACTTTCCAAGGAGCAAGCTTTGGCGATGATGTCGTGGCGGCTAATGCGGTATTGATGAGCTTTTTGATGATCATCTCTTATGGGATGGATGGCTTTGCTTACGCGATGGAAGCGATGGTCGGTAAGGCGATAGGAGCGAAAGATAAAGATGAGTTAAATCAGTCGTTGATTGGCACCTTCTTTTGGAGTTTCAACATCTGTTTGGTACTCACTATCGTGTTTGCGAGCGCCGGGTCTAGCTTGATTAATATGATCACGACAATCCCAGATGTAAAAAGCCAAGCTGAGGTGTACCTACCTTGGTTGATCGCAATGCCACTGGTTTCAATGTGGTGCTTCTTACTCGATGGTATTTTTGTTGGAGCAACTAAAGGCAAGGACATGCGTAATAGTATGTTTGTCGCGACCTGCAGCTTCTTTGCTATTTTCTTCCTAGCGTCCAGTTTAGAAAATCATTCTCTGTGGCTTGCGATGCTGAGTTTTATGGCAATGCGTGGTATTGGTCTTGGTGTGTTATTTGTTTCTCAGTGGAAGAAGGGCGAATTCCTCGCTTAGTTCTAACGGGTACAAATAGAAGATGTACAGACTAAATAGCATTTAGAACATCATGATCTAATTACTTTAGTTGCTATATTTTTCAATGGCTTAAATGAAAACAGCAAGCTCATGGCTTGCTGTCTATGTATTTAGCCTATGGGTGGTCAAATACTCCTGTTAGTTCTTTATTTAGAACAAACGGTTAAGGCCGTTAAGAGCGGCAACACGATAAGCCTCTGCCATCGTTGGATAGTTAAAGGTGGTATTTACAAAGTACTCGATGGTATTTGCTTCACCTTTCTGCTCCATAATCGCTTGGCCGATATGGATGATTTCAGCGGCACGCTCACCAAACACGTGGATACCCAAAATCTCTTTGGTTTCACGGTGGAATAGGATCTTCAAGCTACCAATATCTTTACCGGCGATTTGAGCTCGAGCTAAGTGTTTGAATGAAGAACGTCCCACTTCGTACGGTACTTTAGCTGCGGTAAGCTCTTGCTCGGTTTTACCTACTGAGCTGATCTCAGGGATGGTGTAGATGCCGGTTGGAATGTCTTCAATTAGGTGACCTTCAGCTTCGCCTTTGACAATAGCTTGGGCAACAAATCGACCTTGGTCATAAGCCGCGCTCGCTAGGCTAGGGTAGCCAATCACATCACCGACAGCGTAAACATGGTCAATATTGGTTTGGTAATTAGTATTTACTGAGACTTGCCCACGCGAGTCCGCTTCTAAGCCAACAGCACCAAGGTTCAGTTTATCGGTATTACCCGTTCGACCATTAGCATACAGCAGGCAATCAGCACGCATCTTTTTGCCAGATTCTAAGTGAATAATCACGCCATCATCAGTGCCTTCAATTTTCTCAAAGGTTTCATCGTTACGAATCACGACGCCACTGTTCCAGAAGTGATAAGAAAGTGCATCTGAGGTTTCATTGTCTAGAAATGACAACAGACGATCACGAGTATTGATAAGATCGGTTTTTACGCCTAAACCGCGGAAAATCGACGCGTATTCACAACCAATAACGCCAGCACCATAGATGATGATGTGTTGCGGGTCGTGTTTAAGAGAAAGAATCGAGTCGCTGTCGTAAATACGTTCATGCAGGAAATCGACATTATCTGGTTGGTAAGGACGAGAACCCGTAGCGATAACAAATTTGTCTGCACTGTAATGTTCTTCAGTGCCATCGCTTTGCATTACTGAGACAGTGTTGGTATCAATGAAGCGCGCCGTACCAAATACTAGTGTGCATTGGTTACGGTCGTAGAAGCCTTGGCGTAATCGAGTCTGCTTGTCGATTACGGATTTAGCATGACCCAAAATGTTGGAAAACGTTGAGTGAATGCTTTTGTTGTTCTGACAAAACAGTGGATTGTTGTTGAATTCGATAATACGGCTTACGGCATGACGCAGTGCTTTGGAAGGAATGGTTCCCCAGTGAGTACAACCACCACCAACACTGCTCTCTTTCTCAATGATTGCAACGTTCAACCCGGCTTTGGTTAATCCCATCGCTGCCCCTTCTCCTCCGGGGCCACTACCAATTACGATTACATCAAAGTGGTTGGAGTGCGGCATAGATATCTTCCTTGTTATATTTGATTAACATTGCTTTAGCGAGATTTTAACTGATTCTGTTCTTTGGTACATGAAAAGGGCATCAGAGAGTCGGTGGGATCACGCAGTGTTATCGAAAAAATAATATTTGGTATGTCGTATGTCTCCAAATGACAGTGTGGATATTGAAATTTTTTCTTTGAACGTATTTACTTCGGTACGTGAACAAAGAGGTATGTTTAGTGTCTTATATAACCAGAGTGCCTTATATAAATAAGTGATTCGCGTTATATTGAACAGAGTATTAGACATGCCTGTTTAGGCTGTAAAAGAAGAAATTGATAAAGTATGAAACCAATGGGCATTCGCGCACAGCAAAAAGAAAAAACTCGTCGCAGCTTAATCGATGCTGCATTTAGCCAACTCAGCGCTGATCGTAGTTTTTCCAATCTAAGCTTGAGAGAAGTCGCTCGTGAGGCTGGAATAGCACCGACTTCCTTTTATCGTCACTTCAAAGACATGGATGAGCTTGGCTTAACCATGGTTGATGAAGGTGGCTTACTGTTGCGCCAGTTAATGCGTCAAGCTAGGCAGCGCATAGTAAAAGAAGGCAGTGTGATTCGTACATCGGTTGAAACCTTTATGGAATTCATTGAAAGCAGCCCTAACGTATTCAGACTGTTATTGCGAGAGCGCTCAGGAACTTCATTTGAGTTTCGTGCAGCGGTAGCTCGTGAGATACAGCACTTCTCTGCTGAGTTAACCGAATATTTGATAACGACTGGCATGACAAGGGACGAAGCTTTCACTCAAGCTGAAGCCTCGGTCATCTTAGTCTTCAACTCAGGGGCAGAAGCATTAGATTTAGATCGACGTCAGCGAGATGAATTGGCTGAACGCTTGATCATGCAATTGCGAATGATGGCCAAAGGAGCTTTTTGGTATCGTAAAGAACGTGAACGTAACCGATTAAAAGGCGGGATTGAATAATGTCGAATGAAAATAATACTGTAAACCGTGGTTCTGAAAGAAAGACACTCGTACTTGCTGTTGTAGCCGGTGTGTGTGGTGATGCATTGTTATCTTGGGTAACAATGAGCGAAGTGGGCTTCTCTATTTTTCCGCTTATCGCTTTAGTTTTGGCTGTACAAGCGCTTTACCAAGAATACCTAACTAACCCAGTATCTGAAGATATTCCATTAGTAGGTTTAGCTTGTTTCTTCGTGGGTGCATTTGGTCACTCGGCTTTCGTGAAGGCACAACACCCTGATGCTGGCTCAAACTTCTTTGCGATTATTGTCGCGATGTTGCTTCTTGCATGGGTAGGTAAGAAACTCGGCTTTATCGGCAAAACGGCTTAAGCTGATTTAGAAATTAAAAAAACGAGCCAATGGGCTCGTTTTTTTGTATTTGCTGTTTGCCTTAGACCGAGAAAGCGAGACTTATGCTTTGCGCTCTAAGAATACACCCGCTTCCATGTGGTGGGTGTAAGGGAACTGGTCAAACAGAGCAAAACGAGTGATATCGTGTGTTTCGCTTAAGATCTCTAGGTTCTCTTTCAACGTTTCAGGGTTACAAGAGATGTACATGATACGCTCGTAGCCTTGAACCATCTTACAAGTATCTACATCCATACCTGAACGCGGTGGATCAACAAAGATAGTGTTGCAGTTGTAGCTCTTAAGATCGATGTTCGCTTGCTGTAGACGACGGAATTCACGCTTGCCTTCCATTGCTACGGTAAAGTCTTCCGCAGACATACGAATAATCTGAACATTATCAATCTTGTTCGCCGTGATGTTGTATTGCGCAGATTCTACTGACGGTTTCGCCAGTTCAGTTGCCAGTACACGCTCGAAGTTTTGTGCTAGCGCTAATGAGAAGTTACCGTTACCACAGTAAAGCTCAAGCAAGTCGCCTTTGCTGTCCTGAGTACAGTCGACAGCCCATTCCAGCATTTTCTCTGCTACTTTGCCGTTTGGTTGAGTAAAGCTGTTCTCTACTTGTTGGTAGATGTAGCTATCACCATTCACGTCTAGCTTTTCAATTACATAGTCGCGATCCAGTACAATTTTCATCTTACGCGCACGACCAATCAGGTTTAGGTTAAAACCTTCATCGTTTAATTGCTGCTTAAGTGCTTTAGCATCTTGAATCCACTGTTCACCTAATTGGCGATGGTAAAGCAGTGACACCAAAATCTCGCCGCTTAATGTAGAAAGGAAATCTACTTGGAATAGCTTATGGCGTAGAGAGTGGTTGTCCTTCATTGCATCTGTTAATAGAGGCATTAGGTCATTGATAAGACGGCTAGCTGCAGGGAACTGGTCTACGCGGTATTTTTCTTTAGTCTCTTGATTGAACATGACGTAATACATATCGTCACCTTCATGCCACACGCGGAACTCAGCACGCATGCGGTAGTGTTGTTCTGGAGATTCATACACTTCCAGCTCAGGCACATTATATTCTGAGAACATTTCAGTAAGACGTTCAGTCTTTTCTGCCAGTTGTTCTTGGTAGCGTTGCGGGTTTACATCTAAATTCGCCATTGTTATGCCTTTTGCTGTCGTGCTTTTAAATCAAGAGCGCAGATTTTATTCAATCACAGGCGCTTGTCCAGTGTTGAGAGCCAATCAGTGTAAATAGGCCATGAAAACTATAGCTTATAACTATCTTAGACTAGACAAATGATTCAGAGGTCAATACTATCTTCGGCAAGCTGGTGCCATTTGGATGTATAGATGGCTGAAGAGGGAATCTGGTGCGAATCCAGAACTGACGCGCAGCGGTAAAAGAGAACAAGTATTCATAAGACACTGCAAATAGCTTTTTGTGGGAAGTCGAATACAAGGTAACCATAAGGTTGTGCTCTTGAGTCCGAATACCTGCCAGCGGCCAAACCATAAATGTGGTTTGGTAGGACTTTACGCGATTTAGGATCACAACATGAACAAATCCCTTTTAGCGGTTGCTGTAGCATCGCTGCTTTCACCTATCTCCAATTTACACGCCCAACAAGCATCTGCCGACGAAACCATGGTGGTTACGGCTAACCGTTTTGAGCAAAGCACCGAAAGTGTTGTCGCTCAAGTTGAGGTTGTGACACGTCAAGATATAGCTCGTATTCAAGCTAAGTCACTAACTGATGTATTCAAACGATTAACGGGCATTCAAGTTACACAGAATGGTGGTAGAGGCCAGCAAGCTTCGATCTTTGTTCGAGGTGCTAACTCTGATCAGGTTCTTGTGTTAATTGACGGCATTCGTTTTGCTCGCGCTGCAAAAGGTGGTGTCGATTTCAGCCAGCTGCCAATCACATTTGTTGACCGAGTCGAGTATGTACGAGGCGCTCGTGCTGCTATGTATGGTTCAGAAGCTATTGGTGGTGTGATTAATATCATTACAGTTGCCAGTTCTGACAATGAAGAAACGGTAGTGAGTGCGGGATTAGGCAGCCGTGATTATGAAGAGTTAAGTTTTGTTAGTGGTACAAAAGTTGGCGAAAATGGTCATTTGAATGTATCGGTTGGTTACGATTCTGATGAAGGCTATAACGTTCACCCCATGCCCGGAGTAAACGATGGCGACCGTCATGGGTTTGAATCACGTAATGCTTTGATCGGGTACGTACATAACTTCGACCAACAGTGGAGTGGCTTTGCGAACTTCCGCATGTTTGAAACCATTTCTCAATATGATGGTTCGTATGTTGATTTTAATACCGGTAACCCAGTCCATTCTTACAAAGAAGCTGAAGTTCAAAATTCTACCTTTGCTACTGGTGTTAAATATAGTGGCAGTGAACTTAAGTCTGATTTCCTAGTTAACTATCAGAATCAAGATAACTGGAACTACGAACAGTCTTTAGGCAAGAACTCGGCGTCAGCAACATCTGATGAGCTTGAACAGCTAAATGTTCAGTGGGTTAATTCATACAAACTAACTTCGGCACTGACTCTTAGTGGCGGTGTAGATTGGCGTGATGAGGCTTATATTGTTAAGCCTTCGAATACTGAATACGACAGAACGAATGTTGCGTACTTCGCTGCATTAAACGCAGATGCGGATAAAGTGTTTGGCGAGCTGAGCGTCCGTGTGGATGACAATGAACAGTTTGGTACCGAAACCACTTACAACACAGGGTTAGGCTATCGTTATGCTGAGTGGCTTGTCGTGAAGGCAGCTTATGGCACATCCTTCAAGGCACCTAACTTATATCAACTATACAGCTACTACGGTAATGCACAGTTAGAAGCTGAAAAGGCAGATTCATTCGAGCTGACTTTTGGTGGCTTAATCAAGGATGTTGATTGGTCGATTACTGGCTATGACACGAACGTCGAAGACTTAATTGATTACAACTACGCGACAAGCAAGTACTACAATACCGATGGCGAAAGCCAACTACGTGGTGTGGAAATGGTCGTTGGATTTGATACTAGCTTTATTAATCATCAAGTGAGCGCTAACTTTCAAGACCCAGAAGATCAATCTGGTGATCAATTGATACGCAGAGCTAAGAAGATTTACAAGTATAATGCAGTGGCTAGTTTCGATGAGGTTGATGTTTCGCTAGGCTACCAATATGTAGGTGAGAGACCGGACTTCTCTGAAGATCTTGCTGCGTATGGTCTGTTTGATGTTTCGGTGAATTACTATGCGAATGAAAACCTTACTTTAAATGGTCGAGTGGATAACTTAACTGACGAAGAGTACGAGACTGCTGGTGGATACCCATCACCAGAGCGTACATATTACGTAAATGCTACTTACCAATTCTAATTAACACCTAAACCGCCTTCGGGCGGTTTTTTCTTATTGGGTATATCAATGAAAAAGAAAGTCGTCATAAGCTGGTCATCAGGTAAAGACTCTACCTTAACCCTAGAGCGTTTGCTTGAGAATGCCGAGTATGAAGTTGTTGCTCTCTATACTACATATGTTGGAGATGAAGTGCCTTTCCAGGTAACTCCTATTGATGTGGTTGCCATGCAGGCACAATTAATCGGTTTGCCACTCATCACCATAGAGCTTCCGGAAGTCTTCCCAAGCAATGAGATTTACCAAAGTACGATTGTCTCAGCATTGAAAGGGTCTGGCTTATCAATTGATGCCGTGGCATTCGGCGATATGTTTTGCAATGGTATTGCTGACTACCGAAGAAGTTATATAGAACCTGCGGGTTGGGAGTGTGTATTTCCTCTAATGGGAGAGAGTAGCCAAGCGCTGGCTCAAGAAATCATAAATAGAGGAATCGAAACCTTTCTCGTCACAGTTGATAGCGATGCATTAGACATGAGCTATTGCGGGAAAGAATACACGCCTGAACTAATAGACAGTTTGCCAAGTCATGTCGATCTATGTGGTGAAGATGGTGAGTTCCATACACTAGTGACGTCAGCACCGTGTTTTAAAGGAAAGCTCAAGATAGAGTTAGAAAAGGTAGAGCAAGGTGAGCGTTTTGTTCATCAACGCTATCAGGCTTGCATTATATAGAGTGAGGATTGGCGAAAACTAAGCGAAGGAGTATCATTGCAGCGAAACTTATTATAGGTAATCGTTGTGTCGGATAGTCTACAAAAAAACATATTGGTCTTTGATTCTGGAGTTGGCGGTCTGTCTGTATATAAAGAGATAAGCCAGTTACTACCAAATCACAACTATATCTATGTATTCGATAACGAGGCTTACCCATATGGTGAGCTCGATCAGCAAGTCCTCATTCAGCGAGTCCAAAGTATCGTGGCCAGTTTTGTGGCTAGTCACGCTATTGATATTGTAGTGATAGCTTGTAATACGGCCAGTACGATAGTCCTTCCTACACTTCGCGCTAATAATATTATCCCCATTGTTGGTGTTGTCCCGGCAATCAAGCCAGCTTCGTTACTGGCTAATAAAGCGGTTGGCCTTATTGCAACCCCTGCGACGATTACTCGCGAATACACACACGAGCTCATTAAAAATTTCTCGAGTAATAAAAGAGTAGAGCTGTTGGGTTCTACTCGGCTGGTGGATATGGCCGAAGAGAAACTTAGGGGCGAGGAGATTAGCCTTGAAGAGTTGCAGAAAATCCTTCGACCGATGATAAACACAATTGATGTGGCCGTATTAGGATGTACCCATTTCCCACTGATCAAATCAGAGATTCAACAAGTACTAGGTGAAAGTGTAGTGCTGATAGATTCTGGTAAAGCGATAGCTAAGCGGGTTCAAGATTTGTTGGGTTTGGAAAGCATTAATAAAGAAGGGGGAGTGCGTGAGGTTTTTTGTAGTGCACTTCCTAAAAAAGAAAGTGCACTAAATAGTATGTTAAAGCAGTTAGAGTTTAGCTCAGTTCAGATTCGTCCGCTTCAGGATGTTTAGGATCATTTGCAACACGTACTTTTAAAGTTCGTTGCATGTAATCTTTATCGTTAAGTGCAGAGATTGCATGATTCACATCATTACTTGCCATAACAACAAATCCAAAGCCTCTTCTTTTACCAGTACGTTTGTCTTTCATTAAACGTACTGCAAATACTTCACCATGCTCTGAGAATAATTCACGTACATGTGATTCGTTCGCTTTGTAGGGAAGGTTACCCACATAAAGTGTTTTGGTTGAAGCCTTAGGTTCTGAATCTGATTTTGAGTCGGTGCTTGAAAAGTTAACAACAAAAGCGGAAGCCAAGACACCAAGGATAAAGGTAATTGCAGGCGATATATCTACCTGAGAGAAAACAATGCCGCCTAATACAGCCAGTGCGACAATTAACAACATCGATTTTTTTGAGTTCATATCGGAATACTACATATTAATAAACGAAATAGACGCATCTACCATTAACAAAATAGACACATGAATCTTACGTTCATGGCTTCCATTTTTCCAATGTATTGCTGTGATACGTCTCAAATGTTTAGTTTTTATTCGAAAAATGCGGATCTGGTGGCTTTTTAGGCGAACAAAACTTTTATTTCAAAAAGCCCTTGTGCTCCATCTCAATCTCTCTATAATGCCGCCTCACCGACACGGAGTGAGACGAAAGTCACACAGCGAAATCGGTAGAGAAAAAGAGTTTGAAAATAACCCTTGACTCTCAAAGTGGTGCAGGTATAGTACGCACCCCTAGCGACTGAGATGTGAATCACAAAACGCTAGCGCTCTTTAACAATTTAAACCTATCAATCTGTGTGGGCACTCGTTGATGAATATCAAAACGTTATTACTTAGGTAATAGCAGTTACTTCGGTAACAAAATTGATTTCAATGAACTGAGTGACCAATACAAATAACTACTTTCTCTTGTAGAAAGAAGGTATTTGGCACAGTCAATTCATTATCATTCTGTTGGAATGGTAATAGCTTTAGAATTACATGTTCACGTTCCTTTTTCGAAAAGAGCGAATGAATATTAGTTTTGAAGTCAGTATTCATTGAGCCGACAAAATCTTAAATTGAAGAGTTTGATCATGGCTCAGATTGAACGCTGGCGGCAGGCCTAACACATGCAAGTCGAGCGGAAACGACACTAACAATCCTTCGGGTGCGTTAATGGGCGTCGAGCGGCGGACGGGTGAGTAATGCCTAGGAAATTGCCTTGATGTGGGGGATAACCATTGGAAACGATGGCTAATACCGCATAATGCCTACGGGCCAAAGAGGGGGACCTTCGGGCCTCTCGCGTCAAGATATGCCTAGGTGGGATTAGCTAGTTGGTGAGGTAATGGCTC
>NZ_PIGC01000027.1:0-51636 GCF_003050065.1 Vibrio sp. 10N.286.51.C3
CACGGAGTTAGCCGGTGCTTCTTCTGTTGCTAACGTCAAAAGATAGCGCTATTAACGCTACCCCCTTCCTCACAACTGAAAGTACTTTACAACCCGAAGGCCTTCTTCATACACGCGGCATGGCTGCATCAGGCTTTCGCCCATTGTGCAATATTCCCCACTGCTGCCTCCCGTAGGAGTCTGGACCGTGTCTCAGTTCCAGTGTGGCTGATCATCCTCTCAGACCAGCTAGGGATCGTCGCCTTGGTGAGCCATTACCTCACCAACTAGCTAATCCCACCTAGGCATATCTTGACGCGAGAGGCCCGAAGGTCCCCCTCTTTGGCCCGTAGGCATTATGCGGTATTAGCCATCGTTTCCAATGGTTATCCCCCACATCAAGGCAATTTCCTAGGCATTACTCACCCGTCCGCCGCTCGACGCCCATTAACGCACCCGAAGGATTGTTAGTGTCGTTTCCGCTCGACTTGCATGTGTTAGGCCTGCCGCCAGCGTTCAATCTGAGCCATGATCAAACTCTTCAATTTAAGATTTTGTCGGCTCAATGAATACTGACTTCAAAACTACAAAAAGTAATTCTAAAGCTATTATCTTTCCAACAGAAAGATAATGAATTGACTGTGCCAAATACCTTCTTTCTACAAGAGAAAGTAGTTATTTGTATTGGTCACTCAGTTCATTGAAACCAAAGTTGATTCCGAAGAATCTGTTTTATCTAACGATAAAACGTTTTGATATTCATCAACGAGTGCCCACACAGATTGATAGGTTTAAATTGTTAAAGAGCTTCTCTTCGTTGTGACTTACATCACTTCGGAAGAGGCGGCCATTCTAGCGATTTAATTCTCAGTGTCAAACACTTTTGAAAATTAATTTCTACTTTCTAAAAGTAGGAGCGAATAATCGCTTAAAGCTAGTTGCCTAACTAACATTCTGCGCTGAAGCCTTGTGGCGTCTGCCGTGTCAGTGAGGCGGCATTATAGAGATGTTCATCACATTGGCAAGTGTTTATTAAAGAAAAATGCAAAAATAACGATTACATGACGAATAAACACTCAAAGCCTTATTTATGCAACTTTAACTACAAAGTAACTACACAATAACCACAGACTTATCCACAATCGCTTTAATTTTATCCCCTAGAAACTAAAAAAAGCTGCCTTATGGCAGCTTTTTAAATAGCAATGAGTCTAAATCCCAGAACCATATTGCTCTCCATCATCTTCATGGAGACCACATTCGCGTTTCAGCCCATTAAAACGAGTTTCTTCTTCAGTCATACCCGGTTCCCACTTCTTAGTTGTATGTGTATCTCCAACAGAAAGGTAACCCTGCTCTCGAAGCGGGTGATAACCGAGACCATGCTCTTCTAGGTAATAGTGAACATCTTTATTCGTCCAATCGATTACCGGCAAAAATTTAAACACACCATTTTGAATAGATAAGATTGGCAAGTTTGCACGCGATTGAGATTGCTCTCTTCTTAAACCGGAAAACCATGTCCCAGCCTCGAGCTCATCTAGCGCTCTTCTCATCGGTTCAACTTTATTAAGCTTGTTGTACTTCTCTATCCCTTCTATACCTTGCTCCCAAAGTTTTCCATATTGCGCTTCTTGCCAATTAGGGCTCTGTTGGGCACGAAAGACTTGAAGGTTTAGAGTCAACTTCTTACTTAACTCATCGATAAAGCGATATGTTTCAGGAAATAGATACCCTGTGTCCGTCAGAATAACCGGAATATCTGGTTTTGCTTGAGTCACTAAGTGCAGCATTAACGCGGCTTGAATGCCGAAACTTGAAGACACAACATGTGATCCTTCCAAGTTTTCTAATGCCCATTTAACTCTTTCTAATGCTGTTAGCTGTTCTAACTCAGCATTAATTTGCCCAAGACGAAGTATTTGCTCCGTCTTAGTCAATGCGAGTAGCTCTGCTAACTTCAATTTTGAAGCGACAGAATTATGCATGCAGATCCCTCTTGGAAATGATCACCTCTTCGATGATGCCAGCTCGGATTGTAAAATCACCGAACCCTTCATTGTCGTTGCGTTCTGTAGCCCAACGTCCCACCAGCGCATCAATCTCTTCTAAGATCTGAGCTGATGTGATGTTCTCTTTATACATCTTAGGGATACGAGTTCCGGCCTTGTTGCCACCTAAGTGCATGTTGTAACGCCCCGGAGCCTTACCCACTAAACCAAGTTCAGCCAACATTGCACGACCACAACCGTTTGGACAACCTGTGATTCGAAGGATGATGTTATCTTCTTCTGGTAATCCATGTTTTTTCAGAATGTCTTCAACATCCGTTACAAACTCAGGAAGAAAACGCTCAGCTTCTGCCATTGCTAAAGGACATGTTGGGAAAGCCACACACGCCATTGAGTTTTTACGTTGCTCTGAAACAGCATCGTCCATCAAGCCATATTGACGCGCCAGTTTTTCAATCTTGGCCTTTTGACTCGTCGACACACCCGCAACAATTAGGTTTTGGTTTGCAGTCATGCGGAAGTCACCTTTGTGGATCTTCGCTATTTCAGCAACACCTGTTTTCAGAGCTTTACCTGGAAAATCAAGTAAACGACCATTCTCGATGAATAACGCCAAGTGGTGCTTACCATCAATGCCTTCCGCCCAACCAATGCGATCACCACGGCCAGTAAACTCATAAGGTCGGCTTTCAGAAAACTCTACGCCTGCACGCTTTTCTACTTCTGCTTTGAATACATCAATACCAACACGGTCTAGCGTGTATTTGGTTTTTGCATTCTTACGGTTTGAACGGTTACCCCAGTCACGCTGAGTCGTTACCACCGCCGCTGCTACATCTAACGTTTTATCTAATGGCACAAAACCAAAGTCGTCAGCTTTACGTGCATAAGTAGAGGTATCACCATGTGTCATAGCAAGACCGCCACCGACTAACACGTTAAAGCCCACCAACTTTCCGTCTTCAGCAATAGCAACAAAGTTAAGATCGTTAGCATGGACGTCCACATCATTTTGCGGAGGAATGACAACCGTCGTCTTGAACTTACGCGGTAGGTAGTTGCTACCAAGGATAGGTTCTTCATCCGTTGTTTCTAGTTTTTCACCATCTAACCAGATTTCTGCATAAGCACGAGTCTTCGGTAATAGATGTTCACTGATCTTTTTCGCCCACTCATAAGCTTCTTGGTGAAGCTCAGACTCAACCGGGTTTGTCGTACACAGAACATTTCGGTTTACATCACCCGCTGTCGCAATTGAATCAATGCCAATGTTATTTAGCGTTTGGTGCATCAACTTAATGTTCGGCTTCAAGACACCGTGGAACTGAAACGTTTGACGAGTTGTTAGACGAATTGAACCGTAAGAGGTACTTTCGTCTGCGAACTTATCAATCGCCAACCACTGCTTAGGGGTAATGATGCCACCAGGCATACGAGCACGCAGCATTACGTTATGTAACGGTTCGAGCTTTTGCTTGGTACGTTCGTTGCGAATATCACGGTCGTCTTGTTGATACATACCGTGGAAACGAATCAACTGAAAGTTATCAGCAGTAAAGCCACCAGTTATTCGATCTTGGAGATCTTGTTCAATCGTACCGCGTAGGTTATTACTTTCACGCTTAAGACGTTCATTGTCAGCCAAAGGTCCAAGTACTTGACCTAGCACTTCTTGCTCTATTACTTGCTTGCTCATTAGTAGACATCCCTTTGGTAACGTTTCGCTTTACGTAAATCATTAATATATTGTTCAGCTTGTTCGCGGCTCTGATTGCCATGTTTTTCCGCAATAGTAACTAACGCTTCATGGACATCTTTCGCCATTCGAGTCGCATCGCCACAAACATAAAGGTACGCGCCCTCTTGGAGCCATTGCCAAACCTGCTCTGCTTGTTCGATTAAACGATCCTGAACATAAACCTTTTCTTTTTGGTCACGGCTAAAGGCAACATCTAGCTTAGTTAGCGCGCCAGACTTAAGGTACTTCTGCCATTCAACTTGGTATAAGAAATCTTGAGTAAAGGTACGGTCACCGAA
The DNA here is from genome assembly GCF_003050065.1 of Vibrio sp. 10N.286.51.C3. Taxonomy (NCBI): domain Bacteria; kingdom Pseudomonadati; phylum Pseudomonadota; class Gammaproteobacteria; order Vibrionales; family Vibrionaceae; genus Vibrio; species Vibrio sp. 10N.286.51.C3. The sequence goes on from NZ_PIGC01000027.1 coordinate 4,029, forward strand.
GAACAACCAGCTTTTGCCTTCAGCATCATTGTTTTCACGCTCTTGAACGAAACTGCGGAAAGGAGCGATACCTGTACCCGGGCCGACCATGATGATTGGTGTATTGTCGTCTTGTGGTAGCTTGAAGTTATTGTTGTTCTCTACAAACACCTTCACTTCGCCACCTTCTTCAAGGCGCTGAGCCAAGAAGCTTGATGCTCCACCTAAACGAGACTCTTCACCTTTTTGGTATTCAACCAGACCAACCGTTAAGTGAACTTCTTCATCCACTTCCGCTTGGCTTGATGCAATAGAATAGAGGCGCGGAGTCAGCTTACGTAACAGGCCAATTAACTCATCAGCCGATAGCTTGGTTTTCTTCTCTGCTAGTACGTCAACGATCTGAGTATTGCCCGCGTATTCACGAAGCTTGTCTTTATCTTCCACCAACTTGATTAACTTCTTGCTGCCAGATAACTCAGCAAACTTGGTCACAAGCTGAGGGTTTGAAGTGGTAATCTCAAATTTACTCACTAGCGCACTATGGATAGATAGATTGTCACCATCGACATCGACACTTTCGATGCCAGATAACCCAACCTTAGAAAGGATCTGATTCGCGAGTTCTGAACTGTTTTCATACCACACACCCAGTGCATCACCCGGTTGGTAAGTAATACCCGACTCATCAAGATCAATCTCGATATGACGAACATCTTTACCCGAGTCACGACCCGTGATCTTTTGGCTGGTTAATAGTGTCGCTGTGTATGGGTTTTGTTTGGTGTATTGCGAATGACCAGCAGCCGCTTGACCTACAGGTAATTGAACCACATCGGCTTCAGTGCCTGTCGATAGCGTCTCTTTTACTTGCTCTAATGCTTTAGCGCGCCATTCCGTTGCTGACTCTTCGTAATCAACATCACAATCAAGGCGATCGACAAACGATTTAGCACCAAGCTTAGCGAGGAAGTTATCGAAGTCTTTAGCCGTTTTGCAGAAGAACTCATAGCTAGAGTCACCTAAACCAATCACACCGTATTGTAGGTTTGATAATTTTGGCGCTTTCTTCGATTGAAGGAATTCATGCAACTCAATAGCATTGTCAGGGGCTTCGCCCTCACCATTGGTTGAAGCGACGAAAATGACGTGCGTCTCTTTGGCTAAGTTCTTACCTTTATAATCACTCGCATCGAAAAGCTCGACCGCGATTCCTAAGGCCTTGGCTTCTGCCTCGAGCGATTCAGCGACGCCTTTAGCATTACCGGTTTGAGAAGCGAAGATAATGCTGAGCTTGCCCGCTGGCTTAGCCGCTACTGCAGCGGCCGCTTGAACGATTGGCGCAGCAGCACCGACAGGTTGAGCTTGGCTCACTCCCCAAAGGTAACCACTGACCCATGCCAGTTGCTGTGAAGACAGTTCAGAAACAGTTTGCTGAAGATGACCCAATTGTTGGTCATTAAGTGGTGCTGCTAGCCCAGGTAACTCATTAGCCCCAGACTGTGCATTATTGTTTTGTGAAGACTCTTTCTTATTTAAAGACATGGTCACGACATCCCTAATCATTGCGTGACGATAGATTAACCACTCCTTTTAATAACAAGAAAGAATAGAAAAGTATGTTTTATAACTTTTTGGAAGTAAAAACCGATTGAAACGTAAATGGCCTTACTGGTTTTCAATGCGTACTTGCTGAAAGCCAACCGCCATTGCCGACTTAGATGCTAGGTCTAAATCCGCGTAATGACACTCTTCGCCATGAACATCAGTAAGCAGAACAAAGCCACCACCCATATGACGAAACTCCACAACCCAAGACCCTTCTTGAATTGAGGGCTCTATGATGGCTTCAACTAACAGGTTTTCTCTATATAAATTTCGTAATTCATTGAGTGTCATATTCCATCCCTTGCTTTGACCTCACTACATAGACCTTATAAGAATAGACGCTAATTAGCTCTTTGTATTAAGGATGGTCGAAAGTGATGAATGTGCTAACTAATTCCAGAAAGATATATACTCAAGTAACCAATAGATATAAAAAAACGCCACTTAATAAAGTGGCGTTCTTAAAATTCGTTCTAAATTTGCTTTATATGGCCTAGAAGCACACTTCAGCACCAGCAAACCAACCATCGACCATGACAAAGCTCTTACCTAGTTCCGAGCTAAAGAACTCATCCGAATCTAGGTCGATAACACGGTAACCACCACGCAGGGCAATTTCAGATTCTGATACTGGAATTCGGTACTGAACACCCGCCATCAAGTCAGTGCTCTTAATGCCACTGCTATCACCGAACTCCATCGTACCGATGATATCGAAGTTGGTGTCAGGAACATTTATCTCTGCGTTACCGTAGAAGCTCCACGTAAATTCATCAAAGGTTGCTTGAGTACTCGTTTTAGGCTCAATGTAGTTAGAGTTTGAGTACTGAGTGAACGTCACACCTGCATCAAAGTTCATCAGCTTGTGATCTAACAATGTGTAATAGAAGGTGTAGTCGTACTTATCGAAGGCCAATGAATCCGCATCGACAGAAGTATAGCGAAAACTAGCGTTTGGTAGCATCGGGGCATTATGCTCAAATGCGAAATACAACGAAGGAGAGTTAGAATCGTCATCTTGTCTAACTTCGTTTAACTTTGTACTTCCCCACCACATATCAGCACCGACTTTAGCCGTGTAAGAAAACTCTTCAGCAGCAGACACTGCTGAACTTAAAGATAGCATTCCCACTAAAGCAATTAATGGCATTTTATTCATTTGAGATAGCTCCAATTCCATATCGTAGTGCTAATTGTATGCACATTCATAGATTATTGGGGAAAATTCTACCACACATCTTAAATTCTAAAACGATAAACCGCTGACGAGTAAAGATTTGACGGCACTATGACCTTAGTAACGTCTCTGGTTAGAACTGTGTACAAAGTTTTTGAAAAACCACACACCGATTGCAATCACGATCAACCAAGGCAGTAACTTAAACACAACGCCCATCATACCTAAGACCAACATGACTAATAACGCTACTCCGGTTGCGGCCAATACCGTCATAAACGTGATACCTGTGACAAGCAGAGTTGCAACGAAAATAAGAACAAAGATTAATTCAAACATAATGGTCTCCCTAATGAGTTAATGACCTATCTTTCCTACTTTCTAACATTGCAGCTTCCATACCAAGTATGCCAACCCAAGAAAATCCTTATTTATCAGATAAATAAAAAGCCACACATCTTCATGTGTGGCTTTTCGGAAACTTGTAGTGGTAAATTTAGCCTCTAATGGCGAATTTAACCTTAAGTTTTTAACTTAGAGGGAGGTTAAACATTTAGCTCTTTAGGGATCTTAGCCAATGCTGTTTGCATCACTTCGATACCTGCACCTTTCTTATGTGCGTTTTCACTGATGTAGCGACGCCATTGTCTTGCACCCGGCATGCTTTGGAACAAACCAAGCATATGACGAGAGATATGTCCTAAGCTTGCGCCATTTGAAAGTTCACGTTCGATGTACGGGTACATTTCTTCAACCACTTGTGAGCGCTTCTTGATTGGCGAGTCTAAACCAAAGATCTGCTGATCGACTTCAGCCAAGATAAATGGGCTATGGTAAGCCTCACGACCAATCATCACGCCATCAAGGTGCTGCAAGTGCTCTTTAGTTTGCTCAAGAGTAGTAATGCCACCATTCACAGCAATCACAAGATCAGAGAAATCTTTCTTGATTTGGTATGCACGATCGTAATCTAGAGGTGGGATTTCACGGTTTTCTTTCGGGCTAAGGCCACTCAGCCATGCTTTACGCGCATGGATAGTAAATTGCTCACAACCGCCTTTTTCAGAAACCGTCGAAATAAACTTAGTTAGAAACTCATAAGAGTCTTGGTCATCGATACCGATACGCGTTTTCACGGTAATTGGAATATCAGTCACTTCTTTCATTGCTGACACACAATCTGCCACCAGCTCTGGCTCAGCCATTAAACACGCACCAAAGCGACCGTTTTGAACTCGGTCTGAAGGGCAACCTACGTTAAGGTTCACTTCATCATAACCGCGCTCACCAGCCAGTTTTGCACAAGCAGCCAGATCAACCGGATTAGAACCGCCGAGTTGAAGAGCAAGAGGATGCTCTTGCTCGTTATATTCTAGAAAGTCGCCCTTACCATGTAAGATCGCGCCCGTTGTTACCATTTCCGTGTACAGAAGAGTCTGCTGAGAAAGCAAACGGTGAAAGTAACGACAGTGGCGGTCAGTCCAATCGAGCATGGGTGCAACGGATAAGCGGTTAGCCGCGTATTTACTAGTATTGTCAGGTTTCATAAGGTGTTACTCGAAATCTATATACTGTATATATATACAGCAATTTGCTAGAGTTGCCCCAAACTCACCCTTTCAGTACGCATATAGTACGTATCGATGGAGTAGGACGAATGGCATCATTTAGCATTAAAAAAAGAACACTAAAAAGCGGTGAATCACGCTTCACAGTGGACATTGTAGTCAAAAAGAATTCGGCGATTATACACAGGGAATCGAAAACATTCAGGAAAAAAGAACTCGCTAGAACCTATGCAAACAAGCGGGTTCTTGAGCTAGAAAACCCTGACGAATCCGGACAGAAATCCGTACCGTTGTACGTACTTCTGGACAAGTTTATGGAAGAGCCTGATTTATGGGATAAAACAGGACGAACGAAGCAATACGTAATTAAGCTTCTTCGTGACTGCGACATATCCAAGATTGAAAGCGACAAGCTAAGAACTAGCGACTTAATCCAACACTGTAAAAACAGAAAAGGTGGAGGAGCTGGCGGTGCAACGGTCTATCACGATGTTGCTTACCTCCGTTCTGTGATGAAAAAAGCAAAGCCTGTGTTCAATATCGCGGCCAACTTTCAGATATTTGATGAAGCAATTCCGGTTCTCATTGATATGGCACTAATAGGTAAAAGCCAGAAACGAACACGCCGCCCAACTTCCGAAGAACTAAAACGCTTAAAGCTTGGATTAGAACAACGTGAGTCTTTCCGGCCAAACGGCAAAACTCGAATCCCGTTCACCGACATTCTTGAGTTTAGCATTCTCACTTGCATGCGAATTGGCGAAGTCTGCAAACTTCGTTGGGAAGACCTCAACCAAGAACATAAAACAATTCTTGTCAGAGACAGAAAAGACCCAAGGAAGAAAGAAGGTAATCACATGATTGTACCGTTACTGGGCGAGTCATTTGAGATCGCGCTAAATCAACCAAACAAAGGTGAACTTATTTTTCCATACAACTCACGAAGTGTTAGCGCAGGATTTCAAAGAGTTCGAAATGAGTTATGCATAGAAGACTTAAGGTATCATGACTTACGTAGAGAGGGAGCGAGTCGGTTATTTGAAAAGGGTTACTCAATTGAAGAAGTAGCCCAAGTCACAGGCCACAGAAATTTGAATATTTTATGGCAGGTTTACACGCAGTTGTTTCCGAAGAATTTACATAAAAAGCAGAACCTTAAATAGATTTTGTCTACTAAGTTTAGGCCATTATGGACACTAAATTTTTTATTGTAGATCTTCTGGTCAACTCTGGGGAGAGCACTTAAAAGCTAACTACTTCATGGCAGTTTGTGGCGCGCTCTCTAAATTATCTTCAATACTTGCGGACAGTAAGTCTTCACCCCTTTTAGCACAGTGACTCATTAAGGTTGGTTTATCATAAAACCTCCAAAAATTTAGCTACTTATGTGTAATTCCGACCAAAAAATAGGGTTATGTGTTTTAGTCAAAGATCAAGGGAATTTTTTTTATGAATGCGTAAAAATAAAGCATCCTTAAAATGCAATATTTATACAATCAAGTGGTATCTATTACCATCAGTTAGTGGTCACTTACAGTTTTTTTTCAATTCACCACTTATCCACAAGCAACCCAATTTCTTTACCTTGAAAAAGTTCAATTGTAGCACTATCTTGTAAGCCTTCAGGGAAGCACACACATGATGTAGTGTTTATTTTATTCACAACATAAGAAAGGAGTTATACAGAAAACGTTGATTATTTAACCAGAAACGAAGAACCCCACCAAAAGGCAGGGTTCGAATTCGAAGCCAAGTCTAGAGTAACGCCAATCACTCAAAAAGTGGCCACTAGATATCTAAATCTCAATATCTGACACCGAGACTATAGATCGTGGGTACAGGCTTGGCAACCAAATTAACACAACCATATAGGTGTGATTATGTTGCCAAAAAGCGTCAAAGCTATACTGCGTAAGGTGTTCGACACAGGTTTTACTATTTTCAGATTACGACCTGATTTCTTTGTCAAAGGGCTAATTTACTGTATCAATACAGTCGCAGATTTGATTAAAGAGTAACTTAAATAGACAGTCGAAAGGCTGTCTATTTTACCCATTACCACTTTCAAGCCTTGTAATACGCTCATCCATTTTCTCCATCATCAAGCGCAACCACTTAACATCCGTTTTGAGTGTGATACCTACCCCCACTCCGCTAGACAAAGCACTGACAACAGCGACAATTATTGTTTGATACTCTGCCATTACTTGAACTCATTGCGTAGGGTTTCCCATAGGCCAAATACTATTGGAGCACTTACGCCAATAATGCCACCGAATTGAACACCGTCTGCCGATACGCTAGCGGTGATAAGTTCAGGGTGACCAGCTACCAAAGCAGCTCCCGCGCCAAGTAACGCTAAACCCTTTTTCGTGGATGGTTGGTCAAGGTCGATTCCGATTTTTTCTAATAAGCTTTTCATAGTAATTTGCTCTTCCTTAAATACTTGATGGTGTAACTATGAGTAATAGGCTCTATCGAGCTCGATATGAGGACCATCTTTAAAGCTGACCCAATCACCGCCCCATACAATCGGAATACCTAACTCATCCGCTGCCTGTTTGAATGCCCAACTCACTTGTTCGTAATAACTAAAGCCCCACGTCACTTTGCCGTTTTCGTCGTACACCACAAAATCAACCGCGCAGCCTGATTGGTGACGGCTTGTTTTGTTGTATCCGTCTAACTGGCTTGCTCCTTGTTTGAATAGAGCGTTCTGTTCCTCTGCGGTACGCTTACCTGACGTAATGCCAAAATCAAACGGGGTTAGCTCAATAGCACGGCGAACGACTCGCTTTAAATCACCGCGTACGCCCACCATGCGCATCTCACTTCTAGCTGATAAAGCAAAGCCACTCACTATTTTGATTATCTTGTCTTTTTTCATTAGGTACCCCACAAACAGGATCAGGAAAAGCAGTACTAGCAAATACTTAATATTCATTACCACCAACCCCTTGTTAATCAGGCACCGGATAAACAGCTTCCTCAGCAATCCACGTCTTTTTGACATGAATAAGCCCAAACAAGTTTTCTAACGTTGCAGGTGCCTCTTCCAAGTAAACCATCACATCATTAGTTATATCTTCCACATCGAATGAAATTTGAAGTTCTGATTCAGCAATACTGGCTACATCGCCCGCTTGAACATTAAGAACAACATCAGACGAGCCACCGAAGACCAATGACGAATCACTCGAAGAGTACGCAGCTGTCACACTGCAATACGCGCCTCTATATGATGGGGCGGCTTGAGTCTTAATTCCGATTACGCAAGAAATAGGAGTATCTAACGCGCTCACCTTCGCAGCCGTTGACGCATCAAGATTTATCTTCCCTTTGAGCGTGACCGACATCATTAACGATACAGAATCATAAGGCTCCGCTTTCGTTATCAAATCGACTGCTGACTTTAATTGCATTCTTCGACCCCACTCACCATTAATGCTTTCATTTCGATGATACAGAGCCGCGTTATGACTACGCTCAGGATCGTCATAAAGGTTATTTAAGATGGTCACGAAACCGGACGCACTCCCGCCATCTTGAGCACTTAGAGGAATACAGGCCAAGACATTAGCCCCGACTTCCCCAACTGAGCCCGAACTCGAAGAAGCTTGGGGTGGGTTTGAAAGTTGGAACATTAGATAAACTCCCCTACTTTCACGCTATCGCCTATGGCACCTTGCAGTGTCACGATGGCATCCGTTTGAATTAATGTATGACCGCCAGCTGTAAGATCAATTAAGCCTTGCACCAACACGGGACTGGCATTGTCGGTAGAAGCCTGAATAAAGAGCCCTTTACGCCCAGCTTTCCCATCAATAATTTGCTCATCGCTTGTTAAGTCCAATAACCCACTGCCGACCTTTTGCAAGGTGTACAAATCAGCAAGCTTTTCCACCTTGAGGACGTCATTTTGAATGCGTGTTTTTACCTCGGTTTGGACTTCGCCCACCTTTATCGGGGATAGAACTTTATCAACGGTAATTGGCGTTAAAATCTCGCTAATCGCTACCGAATTACTAATATCAATTTTTTGCGCTTTGGTGATGATTGGAACATCTGCGATTTGATATTCAATCGTCACGGCATCCGCTTTGTGATTAAAAAGTTCAAGCTCGTCAAAACGAGTGATATCAACCGTGTCACCGCGTTCAATCTCTACAGGTCGCAGAGCATCACCGCGCAGCATGACGGTATTACTGGCCTCACGCATGATGAGGTACTTACCAGCCTGACCTGCGTTAAATTTAATGGCTTCGCCAGTATTTAAGGTATGCAGTTGCTTCATTGCTTACGCCCCGCGAACATATAAGCCATCGTTAATACCGAGACGAGAATCCCGACCATAAGAGACACATTTTTCAGTAACTCGTTATTGCTTTCGTTCTCACCCGTTTGCTCTCGCGCTTTTGCTGCTCCTGCTATGGCAAGTGCTGCTTTGGTCGTTTCCGTTTGTTGGCCTGCCATGGATTTAATGGAATCTATCGCGTGCTCGCTAAGATTTGCATTTGCATCCAATGCGCCCTCACCAAAACTGAACGCTCCGTCTAACGCTTTCTCACCAAAGCCCAAAGAGGCATCAACGGTGTCCGCTGAAAAATCTAATGCGTCAGTTCCGAATTTAAACGCTTCTTCTGCCGTTCGACCTGCAACCGCCATTGCGCCATGGTCAGTCATGCTTAAATTAATGTCAGAGTTTTCTATCCCTGACAGCGCAAAGCCATTGTTATCGCCACCGATACCTTGGCTATTGCTTTTGTTTGTGGTTGTAGTGACGGTTTTCGCATCACTCTTTGAGCTACTTTTCCCGCCCATATCATCAAACCTTATCTGTAATACATGCTCATTCTTGTGAGTTTCAATCTCTAGAACAGGCAATCGTAATTTACGCTGAATATAGCGATGGGCTCCGCGTTTGCTAAAGTGGGCGCGAATGGAGTCAAACCCATTCGCTTTACCGTGATTAATGGCACTGAGCGTACCCGCGGCCATATCACCCGCTAACGCAACAACCACCAACTCCTTAGAGCCTGATTGTGATTGCTCACCGCGCAGTAACATGTAGGTATCTTCCACTCGATAAAGGGACTCTCGCCCCTCTTGAACTTCAATTTCTGCTTGTTTGAGGTAATCACCAAGGGCTTTACATAGCCTCGGCTTGGCGTTGCCCCAAGTTTCAGGAATTAAGTTACTTTCGAGTGAGAACATACAGCGCAATCAGAGCAACAAGCGCAATTCCCCACCACGGTATGCCGTTGTTGCTGCCAAAATTCATTGCGCCAGCAGTAAAGCCACTGTTATTTGTGGTGTTAGACGTGTTACCTGATTTTGCTGGACCCGAAGACCCGCCCGTCAAGCCACCGCCACCCGTTAAAGACGTTAATGAACCTAGCATTAGCGAAACACTCCCGATTTGTAGGCAAGGTATAACAAGGCAATCAACGCGGTAGCAGTCAGAGCCTTATTGATGCCCTGACTCACACCAAACCCAAGCGCAGAACCAAGACCAAGACCACCTAAACCAATGAAAAGTAATGGCATAACTATTTACCTTTCAGCATGACAACAAGCAGAACCAGCACTAACAGCACAGCAATACCACCACCGATATAAAGCAGGGTGTTATCTTTCGCTACAAGTGAGCCTTGAGGGGTTGTAACAGCGTTGCCGTTATTATCAACAACGGGTGCGTTAGGTTGCTGGGTAGTGTTTGGGTTAGATGAATTGTCATCATCACCAAACAGCCAATCGGCATTTTCACCCACGCTATCAAGCGCACCGCCCCCAAACTCTAAGAGGTCATCAAAAAAGCTCATATCGGCTCCTTAGCTTCGACCCGCGAGCATTTCAGGGCGAACCACTTTCACCGATTCAACCAAAATAGGGATTGAGCCTGCTACGTCACTCGTTGTTACTGAGAACTTCAAGTTAGAGCTGTGCTGTGTTGGAAATAGCTCATCGATAGAAAAACCACGCACAATAGGATCGAAGTGAAAGTAACCCGCTTGAGGTGTACGTTCGTTACGCTTGGCGTTCGCTTCATTGATAAACTTATTGGCTTCGTACTCTTTAACAAAGTCGCGCTCAACTTCGAGTTTAGTGATACCCGTGTGCATGAAGTGCGCACGACGTAAACTAATCAACGGGCTTGATACTAGGCTTGTGAATTCGTTCACCCCTGCCGCGTTCGCTGGCATGGTTTCACGCTTAACCATTGGCACGATGATTCGTGCAGGTTGTGCATTAGTCACCCACGCATGAACTTGAATCGATAGCGGGTCGCCACTGGCTTTCGCTTTGAACTGGATATCTAAGTGAATGTTGTCACCCGCTTCCGTCACCAACCCCGTGTAACGAACACCATTTTTAGTACGTGCGGAAATATCACTAAATGGGATCACGTAGTGGCCTGTTGTATGAGCACGTTGTTTGTAACGCTCAAGCATCAAAATCTCACTGCCCGTTAAGACATAGATTTCTTCTGCATTAAGCGTGATAGACAAACGCTCAATATCGGCTGCTTCGGCATTGGTCTCTAATACCAACTCTTGATAAGTAGGACCAACAGGGATAGGTAACGTACCTTTTTGTCCCCAAGCAGCACCGACCATGGAATTAAGTTTGATTGGTTTTACTGACATGTTTATATCTCCTTAAAACCAGCCACGCTTGCCGTTAATGAGTTCTTTGATTGCTTCTAGCGTTGATACGTTATTGATGATGGCAATCACCAGTAAGGTCAGTGCTACAGCAATCAACATGTTTTTATGTTGAGCTTTCATGAGTTCCCCTGTCTCTCGACGTTGGATTGTGAATAATCAAATTGAGCGTTTATCAAATAGGAGTGAGGAAAAAAAAGGAAGGGAAAGTAACCTATAGGTTGAACGGGTAACCTATAGGTTAAAAAGGTCGATTAACGGTAGTTTAAATTGAGCTTAGAGCCTGACTGACAGTTAAACGCTTTGTGCTCGATGTTGCCGATACCATCACCAATCAATAAGTATTCGGCTATCGGTTTACCAATGCGTTCTTTATTGACCTTGGCAGACTTTAGCCCCGCCACGATATTCACATCCAACCCGCGTTTATCCGCTATCCAGTGAGCATCACTCATTGAGTTAACCGCGCCTACCCACCAAACACTTGATTGTTCAGTCACGGTTTTTGGTACTTCTTGCCCTCGTTGAAACACCGTATGCACCACCAGACCGTATTGACGACCTCCGCGCAAAAGCTCACCCGCACGACCTCGAAGCTTGCCCGAGGTTTCTACACATGACGCCAATTCTTCGATAACGGTATAGAGCTGGCTAGCCCGACCGTTACCCACCGACCACACCACCGACGCAAAGAACTCTAATTCGTCGGCCGTTGCCCCATTTGCTGGAATGTAGGCCAGCTTAAACGAGCCACCGCGACGACGCGCCATAATGAGCGTTTTGACAAAGGTTAAGCGTGATGAAGTGCCGTGGCACATTTGGCCTTGAAATTTACTCCCTGCGTAGTTGGTGTAGGGGTCAAAAAAGACCGCTTGAGCCGTTTTAGGGACTAGCCCCAAATGCTTGACGGCTGAGGTTTTACCTCCTCCTGTTCCTGCCACATAAATGGTGTGCTCGGCATCATGTGACGGGGTCGAGTTAACGGGGTTCGGTAGGGCTAGGGGCTTCGGTTTTTTCACCGTCCACCTCCTTTGATTGTTGCAACATGAGCAATTGCTTTTTAGAGGCATAAATCAAACCAAGAACCGCAAGCAATAAGGTGGCCTCTTCGATGTAATCCCCAAACACGCCCATAAGCGCACTACCGTGTTTTGCAAAGACAGGCTCAGCCGCATCCATCACCGCTTGCTTACCTTTACCGTCAAACTCAAATTCAACTCCCGAAATGATGGAGGTCGCTTGCTCGCTTAAGGCAAACAAAATATTCAGCAAGCCCGCCATAGCTTCCGTTTTATCTTCGGTTACCGTCTCGGTTGGCTCGGTTAAGCCAACTACATCGCTCTCGGTTTTTTCTTGTTCTTCAAGCTGATGAATAACGGAGCCAAAATCCCCCCAATCATCCAGTTCAACTTGTTCACCTGGTAAGGTTTCGTTAACTTGCTCCATGCTCCCCCCCTTGCGGTTGTTCGGCTGAGGCCTTCGGTAGCAGTTGAGACACCGCCCAAACAATAAAGATAACCGATGCTAACCCCGTGATTACTCGTTTAAAGGGGAATTTGCTTGGGGTCTTTTCTGTTTTTTCATCATCGACCGTATCGGTTATCTCTCGGTTGGAAACCTCGTCTTTACTGGCTTCATCCACTTGCACCGATTCGGTTAACTCAATTGCATCGATAAGGTTAGGCTCGGTTATCAAATCCGACTCAATAACCGAACCTTTCTCGGTTAGGTTCGGTTTAAGTTCGGTTAACTCAGCAACGGAATTAGCTTTGATGAACTCCGTAACCTTTTTGCTATTCGAACTATTGCCGCACTCAGGGCAACGGTAATACATCAATCCAATGTTACGGCTGTTTTTTGGTGGCTCACCAGACGCGATCAATTGCCCCTCACCCACTTGGTGAGTGGTGGCGGCAGACTGGCAAACAGGACAAGCAATATACCCACGAACAGGGTTTTCATATTTAGCCATGTTTCACCTCGACGCTTTCCACATCTCCAAGTTGCTCTTGGTTGGCCACGACGACAGCGCGGTATTTATTGCGCGCCACCCCATTAAGTTTTTCGAGTTGCTCTAATTGCTCAAATAGATTGACGGGAAGCCCTAGAGCCTCCAGTGATAAGTTGCCACCCATCAACATTCCCATGGCTTTTTTCATGAGCTTGCTGGTATCCATTTCTTTGAAGCGGTCGATTTCTACTTTCATGTTGCTGGTTAGTTTGTCAGCCGCGTCCAAAGCGGCTAAATCTCGCTGGCATTCTTCAAGCGATAGTATTTTCATTTCAATCCTCTGTCTCACGACGTTGTTTAGTGTTTAGCCCCTGATTCACATCGTTGGCAATGGTTTAATACACAATCAGACGGTTGTTTCTAAAACTGATACTCGTGTATTTATCAATTTGAACTTTGGCTCCCCGCATCAGCGGTGAGATTAAGCATTGGACTCCCTCTACGCTCCATCCGGTCACGCGTTGAAGATGTTCAACTAAGGGAGAGTTACAGTTATTTTCAGTGCTCCAAGGTGAGACGCTCCGCGCCTCTTGAAGACGCTTCACGTCTTTTTTCTTAACGAGCGAATAGCACTCGCTAGACGTTTCGATAAGACGACCGAGCCAAAAAAAGCCGATCACCTTTTTGGTTGTTTCACCGTATTGGTTTTGTTTTGATTGGTAGGCAACTTTTGCACTATCAGCCAATTGGCAGAACAGCGACCACTTCGAAGAATCTGCCGCTTGGCGCAGCTCTTCGAGCTTTGGGTCTATCATGGTCTGTTCCGGTTTTACCCTGCGTAGATTTCGCCAAAGGGAAACAGGCTTACCACCAAATTGCTGAAACTGACGGATTCGGTGAGTGGAAGCCCAAGCACGTGCACGATAGGCTGATTCTTCACCCTCGTTTTCTGGCATGTGTTTACCGTTAATGTTCTTCGAGACGTATTTAGCAATGTAGGCAGTCGCCCCGCCTTTTTTAGGGTCAGCTTCTTTCACATCAAAACGAGGTGAAATATCAGAACCTAGTTCGTGCTTATCCTCAGAGATAGCGCACAATTTTAAGGTTTCGATAATGAAGTCTTTGTCGTCAGGCGAACAAAACAGAAAGTAGTGAGCATGGCTGGTCGCGTCTTTGTGTGGTTCAGCCACTCGAAAACCAAAATAATGAATCTCTTCTTTCGCTAGCAGTGCTCGACCTAACGCCCATTGCTGCATGAGAACTTGGTGGCCGTCTTTGATACTCGCACCATTCCACTTTTTAGAGACTCGGTGGTATTTACTCGGCAACGTCCAAGTAATAAAGAGCGCGGTATAACCTAAGTCTTGAGCCAACTCTTCAAAGCCACGAGATCGCACCATCATTTCAATACGACGGTTTTCTGGATTCGCAGTCGTTCGCTTGACCACATCCTCAAGATTGAAAGAATCGCCCGTCTCGTTATTCATCACTGCCATAGTTTCAAGGAACGCTTTAGCGTCTCGCTGTTTCTGTTTCCAGTTGGCAAATGACAACGCACTGATCACCGGTGACTGATATTTTCCCTCACCAACTCGCTCAAGCGTGATTTGTGAATACTCAATGTATTGTGCTCGGAGGTGTAACAAGCGTCCCTCAATCCAAGATTCAGATTGCATCTTGAGTACGGCTACCTGTAGGTCTTGTTCTAACTCTTCCGGTTTCTTATCGCGTTTTTTAAGGTTCACTTGTGGCGCGTTAACATGAATCGTTTTTAGTTCAGCTTCCTGCAATTGGTAAACATGCTCTATCGCATCTAAAAAGCTTTTGAATACTTCGGGTTGGCTTTCTTCGGTAAGCAGTAACGCGCACTTATCAGCGAACGTTTTTGCTAGTTCACTAACGGCATCATCACGCATCAAAATATCGTGGCTTAAAGGTTGAGTTCGGCTCTTAGCGCGACTATCAACAAACGGGAATTTGTTTTCAATGAAGTGCGCTCTTTTCAGCCCAAATTTAACGGCATCTTCTGCCGCTAGTATCAGATTTTCTTTGGTAGGGTTTTGGCGTTGTTTACGCTTGGCTATTTTGCGCTTCACATCGTTACGCACGATTTTAGGCAAGCGAGGAAAGAAGCGTTTAGTGAACGCAGAGTAACGAGTGAGTTCTCCTGCGTCACTTTTAGCTTCCATGTTAGCAAGTGCGGCTATCATCGCTTGTTCGTTCATTACAGCCCCGTACACGAATGATTTGTGCAAACGTAATTCATCGGTCTAGCTTTGCGCTTTGAACGCTTCGACAAACCATGCTTTTCACGTAACTGCTCTATCAAATGAATAGAGCGTTCGCGTAGTTCCGGTTTAGGGTCAACCATGCCGAGCATATCGGGACAAGGTAAGTGGATAGGGTCAGATACCTGCATGTCTATTCCTCCAAGCTTTCCAACAAAATGGTGGCTTCGAGGAACTGCTGATAAATCGGATATAAAAATTCAAACTCAGGCGAAGACTCGCTTAAACAAGACAAGCGACCTTTCACGATCATGAAAAGCTCTCTGGCTTCACTCGAATGAGAAAGGTCTACGCTAACGCTGTGAATCGGAGTCGCTACATTATTCATGCTCAATCCTCCTACCCGTTTACCGATAGCCAATCACACTTGGCCACTGAATGACGTTCATCAATGTAAGCAGCGAGGTCTTCTATCTTGATTAACGACGGGCTGCGCTCTGAATCACGCAACTTGAAGGTAGGAACGGGAAAGTCACAAGCTTTCGCTCTTTGCTCTGCCGTCTTAGGGGTAATACCAAAAAACTCTTGGCTGACTTGTTTAAGTTCTACAGTAGGGCTTTCAAATCTAGCGAGTAATGCGAAGTTTGTGTTCATAAATCACCTATGCAATTATGGTGAGTTAACTAAGAGCAACTATAATTAACTCAAGAATGTCTCAATGTCGCCATGAGACATTATTGGATCATAATTTATACATTGCAACACCTTTGAGCACACTGGAGCATTCAATGAGCATCGTGGACGGACAAATATCTGAACTTAAGAAATTAACCAAAACCTCAAAAAACACTGATTTATCAAAAGCTTTAGGGGTTTCAGCATCAACCATTCAAACGTGGAGAATGCGTGGAAAAATTCCTGAAGATATTTTTCTAAAAGCGAACGAGATCGCAAAAAGTGGCTCATTGACTCCAAAAGGCTATTTGGAATTGAAGTTTTTCGATATTGAGGTGAGTGCTGGGCATGGTGCGCTTGTTGAAAAAGAAGAAGAATCTAGCGCAATGGTTTTTAGTGAGCGATTCATTAGGCAAGAGCTTGGCTTTAACCCTAACAACGTTTTCTTAATGCCTGTCCGTGGTGACAGCATGATCCCAACTCTCAAAAATCAGAGCATCGTAATGGTGAACCGCGTTGATGGTTTTTCTACTGATGGGATTTACGTATTCAGATATGACAATCGACTGATGGTGAAGAGACTTCAATTCCTACCACATGGAATCAAGGTTGTGAGTGACAATAGTGCTTATGAAGCATGGGAACTTGGAAAAGAAGAAATTAAAGGCAACGACTTCGAGATCATCGGTGAAGTGGTTTGGTCTGGGCAGAGAATGTAAATGAGAAGAATAAGACGTTTTGTTAGAAATTGGTGGTTTAGGCCTGCAACTATAACTTCGATTACCGGAGCGATAATTTCATTCGTTATTGTCACTGCTGTGATCTTAATAATGATCATGAATTCATGGTTACCAACAGGAGAAAGCTCCAGTTCAGAAGGTAGGCAAGAGCTTAGTTATATGATCACTATGGTCTCATTATTAGTCGCTACTTTTGTTATGATTTATAGCTCTATGCAGCACCGACAAAAACTCACACCTGTATTAAGTTACCTTATTTCGGAGTCAGGTAAGAAGAATGACAATAAAGCTTACTCATTAATCCTATGCAATGAGGGAGAGCCGAGTGTGATTATTCGAGATGTATTCTTTTATGACTCTAACGACAAAATTTCTAAAATCCAGCCGAAACAACCGATTACTAAAACCTTATCGAGTATGGAGACTCTAACGGTTCCTTTGACTTCGAAGCAGTGTAAAGACTTTACAAATAACTCGTCGGCAATAGATATCATTGTGTGTTCAAATTCAGGGAAGATTTATGCTATCAAAGCAAAACCAAAGCTGCTCTTAGAAGGACATAAACTGGTAAAGAAAAGTAGTTAGTACGGATTTAGTACGGATGACTCACTGGCAAGCCAAGTAATTGCTTAAAGGTGAGTCCAATCGAGCATTGGAGCGACAGACAACCTACATGAATGTGTCATGGCAAAGTACCCTAGTAGCGAGTCAAAAAAATATGCTGGAATACCCAGCAAAAGCAAGGTCGGCTATTGTAAATGCTATGCCCTGTTTGTGCTATATGAACTTTGCCTCACACTTTTTTATAAACCTATTCACCAGATCTCTAATTCAGCCTCATTAATCAGTTATGCCTTGAGTCACACTGTCATTTTGAGTTACCTTGTCTTATTCAAAGTCGTGGGTCACAATACGCTCTGTACCTGACTTTAATAGAAATCATTGGCCCCCAAAACGTAGTAACCTAGAAATAGGGTTTAATTAGGGATGGCCGATTGAATGGTGAAAAATTTGGACCACACATTAATAGAGCAAGTTGAAGGGATATGCGCATCGCGAGGCGTTAGATTGACGCCTCAGAGAAAGCGAGTGTTTGAGCTCATTCTCTCTAATAAAAAAGCCTCTAGTGCTTATGAATTGTTAGAGCAGTTGAAAGTCAGTGAACCACAAGCCAAGCCTCCTACGGTTTATCGCGCTTTAGATTTCTTGTTAGAGCAAGGTTTCATTCACCGAGTTGAGTCAACCAATAGCTTCATATGCTGCTGTTCTTGCAATGCCAACAAACATTTCTCCCAACTACTGATCTGCGATAAATGTGGCACTGTGATCGAACTGCAAGACGATGCGCTTGTCACCCTACTCGCCAGTAACGCTGAGAAGCATGGCTTTCAATTGACTAATCATGTCATTGAATCGCATGGCATTTGCCAATCTTGCTCCTCCGAGATGAAAGAATAAGATTATAGAAGAACATTATGCGCGCTGAATTTGTAAACCCGTTTTTAGCTTCTTTGATGAACGTACTAAAAACGATGGCTTCTCTAGAATTGAAGCCACAAAAACCAAGAGTTAAGAAAGATGAAATCGCTCGTGGCGATGTATCCGGCCTAATTGGTATGGTGGGTACACAATCTCGTGGCTCTATGTCGATCACCTTTGATGAAGGTCTCGCTCTCGAAATCATGGAAAACATGCTCGGTGAACGACCAAACGGCCTCAACGAAGAAGTGACCGATATGGTGGGTGAAATCACTAACATGGTGACTGGCGGTGCAAAACGTATTCTTGCGGAAAGCGGTTTTGACTTCGATATGGCAACGCCAATCGTGGTTTCCGGTAAAGGTCATACGATTCGTCACAAGTGTGATGGGGCAATCATCATCATGCCTTTTTCATCTCAATGGGGTAATGCTTTCATCGAGATCTGTTTCGAATAACAGCTGTTTATTTCTAGCAGTACTGAGTATCAAAGAAGGTTGGCATAATGCCAGCCTTTTTTATTACCTGCGATTTAACCATTGCTTGCTCTACAGATACAAAAACGCCAACCCGAAGGTTGGCGTTTTTTGGATGCTATCGACTCAATTAAGCTTTAAGCGCTTTAAATGCGTTGATTAGACCGTTCGTTGAGCTGTCGTGAGATGTTACTTGAGCATCATCAGCAAGCTCTGGAAGAATTTGGTTTGCTAGTTGCTTACCAAGTTCTACACCCCATTGGTCGAAGCTGAAGATGTTCCAGATAACACCTTGAACAAAGATCTTGTGCTCGTACATCGCGATTAGGTTACCTAAAGAGCGAGGGTTGATTTGCTTAACAAGAATTGAGTTCGTTGGGCGGTTACCTTCAAACACTTTGAAAGGTACTAGCTCAGCAACTTCTTCAGCTGTTTTGCCCGCAGCTAGGAATTCAGCTTCTACAGCCTCTTTTGTCTTACCGAAAGCTAGAGCTTCAGTTTGAGCAAAGAAGTTAGACATTAGCTTCTGGTGGTGATCAGATGCTGGGTTGTGGCTGATAGCAGGCGCGATGAAGTCTGATGGGATCAGCTTAGTGCCTTGGTGAATCAGTTGGTAGAAAGCGTGCTGGCCGTTTGTACCAGGTTCACCCCAGATGATAGGACCAGTTTGGTACTCTACCGGGTTACCTTCACGGTCTACAAACTTACCGTTTGATTCCATGTTACCTTGCTGGAAGTAAGCAGCAAAACGGTGCATGTATTGATCGTAAGGTAGAATTGCTTCTGACTCAGCGCCGTGGAAGTTGTTGTACCAAATACCGATAAGCGCAAGGATGACTGGAATGTTGCTTTCAAACTCAGTTGAAGCAAAGTGGTTATCCATCTCGTGAGCACCTTCTAGTAGCTCAACGAAGTTATCGAAGCCAACAGAAAGAGAAATAGAAAGACCGATCGCAGACCATAGTGAGTAACGGCCACCAACCCAGTCCCAGAATTCGAACATGTTGTCAGTATCGATACCAAACTCAGCAACTGCAGTTGCATTAGTTGATAGTGCTGCGAAGTGTTTAGCTACGTGTGCGTTGTCACCCGCTTCAGCCAAGAACCAATCACGTGCAGAGTGCGCGTTAGTCATTGTTTCTTGAGTAGTGAATGTTTTAGATGCCACTAAGAATAGCGTTGTTTCTGGGTTCAGAGGCTTAAGTGTCTCAACGATGTGAGTGCCATCTACGTTAGAAACGAAGTGCATGTTTAGACGAGTTTTATATGGCGTTAGAGCTTCAGTCACCATGTATGGACCAAGGTCCGAACCGCCGATACCGATGTTAACTACATCAGTGATCTCTTTACCTGTGTAACCTTTCCACTCACCAGAAACGATGCGGTGCGTGAACAGTTCCATTTTTGCTAGTACTGCGTTCACTGCTGGCATTACGTCTTTGCCATCAACCATTACTGGGTTGTCGCTACGGTTACGTAGAGCTGTGTGAAGTACTGAACGACCTTCAGTCTTGTTGATTGCATCACCACCGAACATTGCTTCAATTGCAGACTTAACTTCAGTCTCGTTCGCAAGAGCAAATAGGTGCTGCATAGTTTCAGCATCGATAAGGTTCTTAGAGTAATCGACTAAGATGTCAGAACCGAAACGAGTAGAAAAGCTCTCGAAACGCTTTGCATCTTGAGCAAACAGCTCTTTCATATCCATATCTTGAGCAGACTCAAAATGTGCCGTTAGAGCTTTCCACGCTTGTGTATGCGTTGGGTTGATATTTTTCAACATGGTATCTATCCCGATGTTACTGTAGGTTTTATTCTAAACGTCACCTAGGTGATGAATAGAACCCCCGATTAGGCGAAAGTTTATATTTTTCTGTGATGACCAAACCGCGCCACCACTGAAAGATTCTTTGTAATTTTTTTTCACGACGTATTATGCCGCATATGAAGAGCTGTACCTTGAGATAAATCAGGATTAGATTTCCTGACAGAAGAATCGGTACAGACTCTAGCTCTAACATAATTAAATGTGAGCGATACCTGATAAATTCAAGTTCAAAAGATAGCGTTAAACCACTTTTTTTCCAAATACATTATAAAGGATGGCGTATGTGGATTCAGAAGACTATACACCTAAATGCACGAAAGCGTGGATTTCATCTCATTACTGATGAAATTGAACAACAGATACACGATATCAATTCTCTATCTGTTGGTTTATTACATCTTTTTATCCAACATACCTCTGCCAGCATCACATTAAATGAAAACGCAGATCCTACCGTCCGTACCGATATGGAGTCGCACTTCAATAAGTTTATCCCAGAGCGAGCGCCCTACTACAGACACACCTATGAAGGTGATGATGACATGCCTGCCCACATTAAAGCATCGACACTTGGCACCAGTGTGACAATACCAATTAGCAATGGTCGTTTAGCTTTAGGAACATGGCAGGGCATTTACTTAGGAGAGCACCGGGATTGTGGTGGAAGCCGAACTGTGATTGCTACGATGCAAGGTGAGTAGACTGCTTGAAAACAAGATCTCCTTAATAAAAACAATATCTTGTTAATAAAAAAGAGTGGTGCGTTTCCACAACCACTCTTATAAAAATAGTATTTGGCCTACTGTAGGCAGAAAGCTTTAGAAGGGCTGATTTATCATGACCCTAAAGGTCCCTTCATCACCACCTCGCGCTAATTCAGCACGAACAACAATGCCTTCCACTTGGAAACGAACTGCGCCACCTAAGCTCCACTTCATGTCTGTATGCAGTGTTTTAATGTCGTACTCATCGGCAACACGCCCTACTTCAGCAAACGCTACCCATTGCCACCAAGGCAAGTCGTAGTAGTTAATCAGTGGGATATCGCCCAAAGGTTGCCAGTCAGGAAGCACTCGATACTCTGCAGAGTAATGCACTGCAGAGCGACCGTGATAACGGCCTCCGGTATAACCTCGTAATCGATACAAGCCACCTAATCGAGCTTGCTCGGTCTCCGGTGGACGAGCACAATCTTGCCCAGAGCAGTTATCCCATGTAGGCGTGTCAGCCGTATAGAAATCGAATGCTAAAACTTGTTGATCGAATAAGTCCCCTAAAGGACCTAAAGCAAAGTACTGACTATTTTGGAAGGTCCACTTGAGCCACAAGTCATCGTTAGACCAGCTTTCTGCTCCGGTGGTGAATTCTAAGTTAGTATGAGAGCCCTTGGTTGGGTTACGTGTGCTATCACGGTTATCCCAATCAAACGCCAAACTAAAGCCCGTCGCCTCTTCAGAATTGTTTAAGCCTTCTAACTCTCGGGAAGTATAAAAAGGTGTAAAGACAATCGAGCTGACACCCGACTCAACCGGTGAAGCAAAGCTTACATCTTTGATAGGTTGAAACGCACCCAACAAACCATGTTCAGCAACATTGCCCCACGGCAACAGGTACTTAAACTCAAACTGATAGTTTTCTTCTAAGCCATCAGCAATGGTTTTGTCATCAATCGATGAATCGTTATCGCCTTGAGAGCCAATGTAATACGGGTTTTTGTTAAAACGAGCTTGGTACATCTGAGTGCTGAACAATATGTTCTCAGACAGTGCAAAATTAAAGGCAGATAGGAAACCGACATAGCTGTCTTTATCTGAATACAACGCCATACCAAACAGAGCTGCTTGAGGTTGCCAAACACCCTTTGCGACACCAGCAACCCCAAAGGTATTACCCATGGTTTCAGTGCTGAAGTAGAAAGGGACAAAGGCTGAGTCTTTTTCTTCACTCAGAGCTGAAGAAGAAAAGCTAACACCGAGTAATGCCATTGCTGACATCACTAGGTGTCGAGTGGTTCGCTTGAACATCATTTACTGTACTGAATCCATAGCTACTTCACATATTCCATCGCTACACGCGAGGTAAGCTTAGTAACCAGCTCGTAAGCGATCGTGCCGATATGTTCTGCGACTTCTTCAGAAGGTAACTCTTTCCCCCAAAGTGTCGCTTCATCACCGACTTTATCTTGAGCATCCGGCCCAAGGTCGACCGTTAACATATCCATAGAAACTCGGCCTGCAATAGGCACTTTTCTGCCATTTACAAACACAGGTGTGCCGTTAGGCGCAGTTCGAGGGTAGCCGTCACCGTAACCAATCGCGATAACCCCCACTTTGGTGTCACGTTCACTGGTCCAGTTCGCGCCATAACCCACACTTTCACCAGCCTTCAAATCACGCACAGCAATCAGGTGCGAGGTAAGGGTCATCACAGGCATAAAGCCAAGCTCTTGTGCTGTTTTATCAATAAACGGTGATACACCGTAAGAGATGATTCCCGGACGCACCCAATCCAGGTGGCTATTAGGCCAAGCAAGTAAACCCGCTGAGTTCGCAAGCGAACGCTCACCCTCACAGCCTTCTGTTAGAGATAAAAATAATTCTGTTTGCTGCTCGGTCGTTGTTTTATCTAACTCATCAGCACAGCCAAAGTGGCTCATATAGCGTAAAGGTTTAGCCACATTTGGGCATTGATGCAGGCGCTCAACGAAATCGTGATATTGCTCAGAACGAACACCTAAACGGTGCATACCACTATCGACTTTTAGCCATACCACAACCGGTGATTCTAGAACTGAATTTTCCAGAGCACTAAGCTGTTCTTCACAATGCACCACCGTTTGAATGTTATTGGTGACCAGAATCGGTAAGTCGCCGGAAGAATAAAAACCCTCAAGCAATAGAATAGGCTGAACAATGCCACCAGCTCGCAGCTGCAATGCTTCCTCAATACGCGCCACACCAAACGCATCTGAGCTTTTAGAGTGCTTAGCAATGTGCAGTAAGCCGTGACCATAGCCATTGGCTTTGACAACAGACATCACTTTACACTGTGGGGCTTTCGATTTTATTTGGCTTAGATTGTGCTCAAGCGCATTTAAATCAATGCTCGCTGTCGCCGCTTTCATGTAAGTCATTAGCGATTACTCATCATCAAATGCAGGACCTGCATAGTTATCAAATCGGGAGTGTTGACCTTGGAACGTAAGACGAACCGAACCGATCGGACCGTTACGCTGCTTACCAAGGATAATCTCAGCGATGCCTTTCAATGAGCTATCTGGGTTATAAACCTCATCACGATAGATGAACATGATCAAATCGGCATCTTGCTCAATCGAACCTGATTCACGCAAGTCCGAGTTTACTGGGCGCTTATCAGCACGTTGCTCTAGGGAACGGTTAAGCTGAGAAAGTGCTACAACCGGAACGTTGAGCTCTTTTGCCAGCGCTTTCAATGAGCGAGAAATCTCGGCGATTTCAAGAGTACGGTTATCAGATAACGAAGGTACACGCATTAATTGAAGGTAATCTATCATGATCATAGAGATACCATCGTGTTCACGAGCAATACGTCGAGCACGAGAACGTACTTCTGTTGGCGTTAGACCCGAGCTGTCATCGATATACATATTCTTCTTATCCATAAGAATACCCATGCTCGACGAGATACGAGCCCAATCTTCATCGTCTAACTGACCAGTACGAATCTTGGTTTGGTCTACGCGAGAAAGTGACGCAAGCATACGCATCATCAGCTGTTCGGCTGGCATCTCTAGCGAGAAGATTAGCACTGGCTTGTCTTGCTTCATCGCCGCATTTTCACACAAGTTCATCGCGAAGGTCGTTTTACCCATCGATGGACGAGCGGCGACAATGATTAAATCAGAACCTTGTAGGCCAGCAGTCTTTTTATTGAGGTCGTTGAAACCGGTATCGACACCTGTCACACCATCTTGTGGCGTTTTGTATAGGATCTCGATACGCTCTAGCGTCTTTTCTAGAATACTATCAACGTTTTGCGGACCTTCGTTTTCACTTGCACGGCCTTCGGCTATCGCGAAGACTTTACTTTCAGCAAGATCAACCAGCTCTTCCGATGTACGACCTTGTGGGTCATAACCAGAATCCGCAATCTCATTCGCCACCCCGATCAGGCTACGAACGAGTGCACGTTGCGCCACGATATCCGCATACGCATTGATGTTTGCCGCACTTGGGGTGTTTTTCGCTAAGTCAGCTAGGTAAGCAAAGCCACCCACTTCTTCAAGTTGCTCACGCAGCTCTAAATGTTCAGAGAGTGTAATAAGATCCAGAGGAGAGCTCTCTTCAAGGATATCTTTTACCGCTTCAAAGATCAGACGGTGAGGACGGCTATAAAAGTCTTTGGCCACAACCTTTTCGGCAACCGTATCCCAGCGCTCGTTATCCAATAACAAACCGCCAATAACAGATTGCTCAGCTTCTAATGAATGTGGCGGGACCTTGATGGCGTCCACCTGATCGTTGGCTGATTTCTGACTTTTGGTATCCACTATGACTACACTCAATAACTAATAATGATCGTTCATTATACCCAAGAACATCCGTTTGTAATCCGATCCTATGAGTTTGTTTTATTCTTCAGGAAGAATTTACCTATTGCTGACGGAATTAACCAAGGGTAGCATTACGATCCTGCCATTCACTCACTGTATAACTAGAGGTATGCGTGTCCAAATTATTGGCTCTGAGCACTGGTCTTCTAAGCACTGGTCTCCTGAGCGCTCCGTTGGCCTTAGCTGATGATGCTAAAGCCTCTGTTGATGCAATCCTCGACTCTATAGTAGTTCCAGAACCTACTGCTGAGCCGATCGTCGTTGCACCAGCACCTGAAGAAAAAGATATGGATATCGCACCGAGTGATACAAGTGATACAGAGCTGCCGAGCCCGCTAAAAACGGAAGTCGAATTTGGATATCAGTCGCATACTGGTAATTCTGATTCACGATCGCTTAACGCACGCCTTAACGGTGAGTACACGGCTGGCCGTCATAGAACCAGTGGTGAATGGAAATACTACAACCTCTACAAAGATGGCGAAGAAGATAAAAGGCAATCGACTTACTCGGCTCAAAGTGACTACAAGTTAAGCCCTAAAACCTACCTTTACGGCAGTTTCAAAGGTGTCGATTCACGATACAGCGCCTACTTTAAGGACTACACTGTTTCGAGCGGTCTGGGTTACCAGTTTTCAAATACAGAAGAGTTTGTATTGGAAGTCGAAGTCGGTCCGGGTTTTCGTTACCAAGAGCCGAATCTCGATGAGCTAGACGATGATGACATCATCTTCCCAGAGATTGTTGAAGAAGCGATTTTTCGTGGCAACGTGAATACGTCTTGGCAGGTATTGAAGAATTTACAGCTCAAGGCCGACGTGACGCTTGTCTCTGGTCACAGTAACCTAAAATTTGATACTGAGTTAGAAGCTATCAACGATATTACTGACAATATCGCGCTGAAGATCGCTCACTCTCGCCAGTACCACGATAAAGTGCCTGAAGGGTTAAGCAAAGAAGACTCTGTTCTATCTATAAACCTGCTATTCCAATTCTAATCTTAAGATCACTTCTAACCTTGAGAACGACCAGTTCAGCAATAACAGCTTATGGACCACTGTAAGCTTTTTACTTACCACAACCCTTCCTTGTACTTTCCTATATTCCAGACATAAAAAAACACCAGCCGAAGCTGGTGTTTAAAACTTTCAAAAGAAAGAATTCGTCTTGGTACTGAAATTACTCAGCTGCAACGATAGCGATTTTCGCAGTAGCAAAAACTTCAGAGTGAAGTTGGATGCTTACTTCGAATTCGCCGATGTTACGTAGAGCGCCTTCAGGTAGGCGTACTTCGCTCTTAGCTACTGCAACACCTGCCGCTGTAATAGCGTCAGCGATGTCACGAGTACCGATAGAACCGAATAGTTTACCTTCGTCACCAGCTTTAGAAGCGATTGTAACGCCTTCTAGAGTGTTAACGCTCTCTGCACGAGCTTCAGCAGCAGCTAGTTGCTCAGCAACTTTAGCTTCTAGTTCAGCACGACGAGTTTCGAACATAGCAACGTTGTCTTTAGTTGCCATAACTGCTTTACCCTGTGGGATAAGGAAGTTACGAGCGTAACCAGATTTAACGTTTACTTGGTCGCCAAGGCCACCTAGGTTACCGATCTTATCAAGTAGAATAACTTGCATTATCTTAGTCCTCTTAAACTATTATTAACTATTACCGATTACTGATGCTTGTCAGTGTACGGTAGTAGAGCTAGGTAACGAGAACGCTTGATAGCGCGAGCTAGTTGACGCTGGTACTTAGCGCTTGTACCAGTGATACGGCTAGGTACGATTTTACCAGCTTCAGTGATGTAGTTTTTAAGAGTTGCTACGTCTTTGTAGTCAATCTCTTGTACGCCTTCTGCAGTGAAACGGCAGAATTTACGACGACGGAAGAAACGAGCCATGGGCTATCTCCTGATCTTAAATTTAGTAAAGCGGTCTTTCACAATTATCGAAATAACTATCAATGACCTAAAACAAGTTGAGAATTTTTTAAGGCGTTAAGCCAAAAAAGAATTACTCAGCAGCTGCTTCTGGTTTAGCTTCTGTACGCTCTTCGCGACGAGGAGCACGCTCTGCACGCTCTTCTTTTTGCTTAAGCATAATAGATTGCTCAGTCACAGCGCCTTTAGTGCGCATGATCATGTTACGTAGAACTGCATCGTTGAAACGGAAAGCAGTTTCTAGCTCGTCAATCACTTCTTGACCAGCTTCAACGTTCATAAGAACGTAGTGAGCTTTGTGAAGCTTGTTGATTGGGTAAGCCATTTGACGACGACCCCAGTCTTCTAGACGGTGGATAGTACCGCCAGCTTCAGTGATAGAACCAGTGTAACGCTCGATCATGCCAGCAACTTGCTCGCTTTGATCAGGGTGAACCATGAATACGATTTCGTAATGACGCATTTGGTTGCTCCTTACGGATTATTAGCTTCCACGAGTGGCCCGGTCGTCCAGAGGAAGCAAGGAACTAAAGATAAATGACCGAGTTTTAAGGACGGCAAATATTATAGAAAGAACCCTGTATTGGCAAGTGATATTTGGCGAATAATGAAACAGTTTTTCTTTCGCCATTTAGGGGCTGTTAATCTTTCGAGCTGGCTTTTGCAGCTCTTTGTGGGAAATTTATACAAGACAGAGGCTTTGACGTGTAGCTAGCCTACATAAAAAGCCGATAACGCAGTAGAAATGAACCACAAAGGCTGCCCGAAGGGTTCGGCTAAAATCGTTTTATGCTTTGTTGAAGAATATTTGCTTAGAATGACTAGGCTACATACTCTTCGCCGCGCCTAAAACGATTTTATCTCGAACAAAATTCAACCACGAAAGAGCAACAACCCCTTGCCATCTGACAAACCAACCCGTTCTTTCGTAGCAGCCTAAAAACAAACGCCCACCAGCAAGTGGTAGGCGTTAATAAATTCATAGACTTAAAGTCGTTTTTCCTTTTGACTCAGCTTAACGCTATTGAGCTAAGCGCTGACGTACCGCTTCAAACAAACAAATACCAGAAGCTACCGAAACGTTCAGACTTGATACGCTACCTGCCATTGGGATCTTAATCAGATCATCACAGGTTTCACGAGTTAGACGACGCATACCGTCACCTTCTGCACCCATCACAACCGCAAGTGGGCCTGTTAGTTTCGCTTGGTAGATATCATGCGTTGCTTCACCTGCCGTGCCCACAAACCATACGCCCTGCTCTTGCAGTGCACGCATTGTGCGAGCTAGGTTGGTTACACGCACGAGAGGAACTGTTTCAGCCGCACCACACGCTACCTTGCTTACCGTTGCTGTTAACGGTGAAGAGCGATCTTTCGGTACGATAACCGCAGCGACACCTGCGGCATCCGCGTTACGTAGACAAGCGCCTAGGTTGTGAGGATCTGTTACGCCGTCTAGAACCAACAGCAAAGGCTGTTCATGCTGCGCTAGAATATCGTCTAGGTGAGTTTCATTAAGCTGCTTAGCAGGCTTCACCTTAGCAATAAGGCCTTGGTGATTCGCACCTTGTGCTTTTTCATCCAGCGGCTTACGACCCATCTGTTGAATCGACACACCAAACTGTTGCAGTTGGTTCAGTAATGGAAGAAGACGCTCGTCTTGGCGACCTTTCAGTACATACGCTTCGATAAAACGTGCAGGATCTTTTTCTAGTACGGCTTTCACCGCGTGAATACCGTAAATAAATTCGTTACTCATTGTCTCAACTTACTCTTATTGCTCAGAGAAGAATGACATCAAACCCGACGCATTCATCTCTGTATTGTTTATTTCGAGAGTATGCGTCTTGCGCCTGATACTCTCGCATTAAAGTCATTTCGTATTAAATCAGTTAGGCGCTAAACCTGATTAGCCTAGTGCCTTATTGACATTAAGATTTATCAGCCTTTGGCTTACGGCTTGCTGCGCGCTTTTTCTTAGCACGAGCTTTAGCAGCACCGGTTTTATTCGCTGGCTTTTTCTTCTTAGCAGGGCCTTCGCTGCTTCCGTCAGGTCGCTTAGTTGGCTCAACCATAGGCTTCGCTGATACACCCGGCTTATTGCTCTTCACTGCTGAACGCTTCTTGCTTTTCGCCTTTTTCATCGCTTCAGCAGCACGCTTCTTGGCTGTTTTGCCTTTACCACGCGGCTGACGATCGGTGTCTTCTAAGTCAAAGTCGATTTGGCGAGTTTCTAAGTTAACCGCAGAAACTTTCACTTTAACCGAATCACCCAAGCGGTAGATATTACCAGAGCTTTCACCCACGAGACGCTGACCAACAGCATCAAATTGGTAGTAATCGTTCGCTAGCGCTGAGATATGTACCAAGCCATCGATGTGCAGTTCAGTTAGACGAACAAAGAAGCCGAAGCCAGTCACGTTGGCAATTACACCATCCATCACTTCACCGACATGGTCTTGCATGTATTCACACTTCAACCAGTCGTTTACTTCACGCGTTGCGTCATCAGCACGACGCTCAGTCATTGAACACTGCTCGCCGTAGAAGTCCATATCATCGAAAGTGTAGTGGTAACCACCGGTTGGCGTCCAACGTTCGCTGTTACGACCGCCTTCTTTCGCAATAAGGTACTTAATCGCACGGTGCAATAGCAAGTCAGGGTAACGACGAATCGGCGAGGTAAAGTGAGCATAGCGTTTAAGGGCTAAGCCAAAGTGACCCGCGTTATCCGCGTTGTAGACCGCTTGCTTCATTGAACGAAGTAGCATGGTTTGGATTAATTCACGGTCTTCACGTTCGTTAATCTGTTGCATCAATTGTGCATAGTCTACAGGTGATGGCGACAGACCACCTTCCAGTGTTAAACCTAATTCACTTAAGAAGCTCTTGAAGCCCATTAGGCGCTCTTCGCCCGGAGTTTCGTGAACACGGTACAGAGCAGGCTCTTTCGCTTTCTCTACGTAAGATGCCGATGCGATGTTCGCCAGAATCATACACTCTTCGATGATCTTGTGTGCATCGTTACGGATTACCGGTTCAATGCGGTCGATCTTACGATCCGCATTGAAGATAAATTTGGTTTCTACCGTTTCAAACTCAATCGCACCACGCTCATCACGCGTTTTCTTCAGAACTTTGTACATCTTGTGCAGTTCTTCTAGATGCGGTACTTCTGGCTCGTAACGCTCACGAAGTTCTTCATTGCCATCTAAGATCGCGCCTACTTTATTGTAAGTAAGACGAGCATGAGAGTTCATGACTGCTTCATAGTGCTTGTAACCCGACAGCTTACCTTTGTCTGAGATAGTCATCTCACACACCATACATAAACGGTCTACTTGTGGGTTCAATGAACATAAGCCATTTGAAAGTACTTCTGGCAGCATTGGTACAACTTGTGACGGGAAGTATACCGAGTTACCACGGTTAATCGCTTCTTTGTCTAGCGCGGTATCTGGGCGAACGTAGTAACTTACGTCAGCAATCGCTACCCATAGACGCCAGCCGCCGCCTTTCTTCGCTTCACAGTAAACCGCATCATCGAAGTCACGCGCATCTTCACCATCAATGGTAACCAATGGCAGTTTACGCAGGTCTACACGTCCTTCATTTGCTTCTTCAGGAACATGCTCACCGAGGTTTTCGATTTGCTTATCTACCGCTTCAGGCCACTCTTGTGGGATCTGATGAGTACGGATCGCAATCTGCGTTTCCATACCCGGCGCCATATTTTCACCAAGAACTTCGGTTACTTTACCCATCATGTTACGAGAACGACCACCGCGATCCGTAATCTCAATCACAACCACATTACCCATTCGAGCACCGCCTTTATGCTCAGTTGGGATCTGGATGTCGTGACTAATACGCGAATCATCAGCAACAACGTAAGAATGGCCGTATTCTAGGAAGAAGCGACCAACAAGTGGCGTTTTACGCTCTTCAAGCACACGAACCAAGCGACCTTCACGACGGCCACGCTTACTGTTATCAGTAGGCTGAACCAATACGTAATCACCATGCATGATGGTTTTCATCTGGTGATGTGGCAGCACGATATCATTGTCTTTACCCACACTGCCATCTGGGCGAACCCAACCATGACCGTCTTTATGACCAATCACATAGCCTTTGATCAGTTCCATCTTCTCAGGCAATGCGTAGCACTGACGACGAGTAAAGATAAGCTGTCCATCACGCTCCATTGCACGTAAACGACGACGCAGCCCTTCATATTGTTCCTCTCCAGCAAGACCCAAAGCTTCGAATAGATCGTTGCGGTTCATCGGAATATTCGCGTCTGTTAGAAACGAAATAATGAACTCTCGGCTTGGTACTGGGTTATCGTAATTTTTCGACTCTCGGTCGGCAAAAGGATCAACAGTGGTTGTCGCTGTCGTGTTTTCTGACGTTGGTGTGTTTTTTGACATAGGCGGGCCTGCTTAAGCAAGGAAGGTATATACCCCTAGTATATCTGATGCTAGGGGTAAGCTACAGATATGCTTTGGAAAACACTCAAATAACCTCAGATTGATACGTATTTTCACTTTGTGAAACATCGCTTCATAGACGTGGACTATCATCAAAATTTCAAGCAAACGATAAAACAAACGTTTGCGCCATGAATGAAATACACTATTATCCACGCACTTTACCAACTCCTGTTCTGAGTATGATATGAAACTAAAACGCACTTTATTGGCTTCAGCAATGGCAAGCCTCGCTCTATTTCCATTTGCGAGTTCGGCAATGGAAAAAGCTGACCTGATGATTACCGATGCCATGGTTCTGACCATGAACCAAGACAAAACGGTTTATGAAAGCGGTACTGTTGTCGTCAAAGACAACAAAATCATTGCGGTGGGTGATGCTTCACTAGAGAAGCAGTACCAAGCTAAGCAAGTGTTAGACGTTGATGGCGATATCGTTATGCCGGGTCTTATCAATACTCATACTCATGTATCAATGACGGTTTTCCGTTCGTTGGCCGATGATGTGCCAGATCGCCTGCACCGCTACATCTTCCCACTAGAGAAAAAGCTAGTATCGCGAGACATGGTACGTATTGGGGCGAACCTAGGTAACGTTGAAATGGTAAAAGGCGGTGTGACCACTTACGCCGACATGTACTACTTCGAAGATGAAGTCGCAAAAACCGTCGATAAGATTGGTATGCGTGCCATCCTAGGTGAAACGGTGATTAAGTTCCCTGTAGCCGATGCGGCTAACGCCGCAGAAGGTATTAAGTACGCGTTGAACTTCATTGAAGAATATAAAGATCACCCACGCATCACACCAGCGTTTGCACCGCATGCTCCTTACACCAACACCACAGAGATCCTGCAGAAAATATCTAAGCTCTCTCTAGAGTTAGATGTTCCAGTAATGATTCACCTTGCAGAGTCACACCGTGAAGAAGAGAAAATTGCAGAACGCTCAGGTGGCTTATCTCCAGTTCAATACATGGACAGCATTGGCGCACTCAACAAAAACTTGGTGGGTGCACACATGATCCTAGTAGACGATCATGATATCGAACTGGTGAAGAAATCGGATATGGGCGTAGCTCACAACATGAGTGCTAACATCAAGTCAGCAAAAGGCGTATCACCTGCGCTTAAGATGTATGACGAGAACGTGCGTATCGGTTTAGGTACCGATGGCCCAATGTCTGGTAACACACTGAGCACGATTGATGAGTTCAACCAAGTCGCTAAGGTTCACAAGCTAGTTAATAAAGATCGTGCTGCGATGCCGCCGATCAAAGTGATCGACATGGCGACCATGGGCGCAGCAAAAGCGCTACACATGGAAGATAAGATTGGCTCTCTTGAAGCAGGCAAACTCGCCGACATCATAGTGATCGATACCAAGGCACCAAACATGGTTCCAGTGTACAACCCATACTCAGCATTAGTTTACTCTGCTAACTCGGGTAACGTTCGCCACACCATCGTTGATGGCAAGATCATCATGCAAGACCGCGACATGCTAACGGTAGACGAAGACAAGATTCGTCAAGAAGCACTCGATTTCACCAAGGTTGTTCGTGAAACGGTCATTGAGTCTGGTGAGGTTGTTCAATAAGCTCGCTATCGAATAGCATGACCATCTAAACGTAAAAAGCCCCGCACTAATTCAATTAGGCGGGGCTTTTTAAATCTTATTTCCTGTAACAATGAGTGCAGGGATCATTACAGTTTTTTTGCTCGGTATTACCAGAACACGTCTCGACGTTTTGCTCGAGCAATAATATTGTCTGGCATTCTCTGTTCCAGACCACTACGAAGCACAGTGATACGTCTGTGTTGTCTTTGGTCTGCCGTTACCGAGTTATACAACCAACGGTAAGCATCTTCATAATCCAATGGACTACCGTAGTCACGTAACAAGAGTTCAGCTAAGTGAATACTCGCACTTAGATTCCCCATCGAAGCCGCTTCACGTAGATACGGAATCGCACGCTCTTTGTCTTGTTGTACCAAAGTACCACGAGAGTAATAACGACCTAACTGCTCTAATGCAGCGGGTAAACCTTGATGTGCCGCGTTTTCCATATAGTAAAGGCCAAGCTCTACATCTTGTGGAACACACACACCCCAAGCCAACATATCGCCGTATAAAAACTCATAAGAAGGCAAGCTAATACGCGTTGCACGAGCAACGATATCTTCAACTAACTGGCACTTATCAGCTTTCACTCGCTCTAGATGTTGATTATTTTCGATTAAATTAATCAGTTCAGCTTCTGTATATATTGGAACGGGCTCTCCCACATCAGCCAAATTAGCATGACTCAAGGATGAGCTCAGCGCCATTATCAATGAAGCTGCTACAATTCGTAGCTTCATACCTGCACTCTATTATCTGTCGCTAAAGTTATCTATTGAGGGGTGCAGAGGATTTCTACACGCACAAAACAGGGTGAACTTCACTTTCCATGATATCTGTATCGGCAATAACCCTGATGGCTTTAGACAAAACTTGCCGCTAATGGGCAATATTTTGCCAGATGGCGTTCAAAAGATCACCAAAGACGGCTTCGTTTTCAAATTACAGGTACAAAAAAGCCGACTTAATAAAGTCGGCTTTTAGAAACGATTTAATTATCAAAGCACTTTAATTGTCAAAGCAATATTGATGCTGTGGTAATCACTCAGCGGGCATTACGCGCCGTATGGGTGAACCTTGATGATAGTTTCGTTACGATCTGGGCCAGTTGATACGATATCAATTGGAACGCCAGTTAGGTCTTCGATACGCTTAATGTAATCTAGAGCAGCTTGTGGAAGCGCGTCGATAGATTTAGCACCAAATGTGTTTTCAGACCAACCAGGCATGGTTTCGTAGATTGGCGTCGCTTCTTCAAATGACTCAGCAGCCATTGGAGAAACCTCTAGGATAGAACCATCTTTCATCTTGTAACCAGTACAGATTTTTAGTTCTTCTAGGCCATCTAAAACGTCTAGTTTAGTTAGACACATACCAGATAGAGAGTTGATTTGGATTGCACGACGCATAGCAACAGCATCGAACCAACCAGTACGACGTAGACGACCAGTTGTTGCGCCAAACTCGTGACCAACATCGCCTAGGTGCTTACCAACTGGGTCTTGCTTCTCAAGGCCATCGTATAGCTCAGTTGGGAATGGACCTGAACCAACACGAGTACAGTAAGCCTTAGTAATACCAAGGATGTAACCGATGTGACGAGGACCGAAACCAGAACCTGCAGCAACACCACCAGCAGTCGTGTTAGAAGACGTTACGTATGGGTAAGTACCGTGGTCGATATCTAGTAGCGTACCTTGAGCACCTTCGAACATGATCTTGTCGCCGCGCTTACGTGCTGCGTCTAGTTCGTCAGTTACGTCGATAACCATCGCAGTTAACATGTCTGCGTAGCTCATCGCTTGCTCAAGAACTTCTTCGTAGCTTACTGTTTCAGCTTTGTAGAAGTGCTCTAGTTGGAAGTTGTGGAATTCCATAACTTCTTTTAGCTTCTCAGCAAATGCTTCTTTATCGAAAAGGTCGCCAACGCGTAGACCGCGACGAGCAACTTTATCTTCGTAAGCTGGACCGATACCACGACCCGTTGTACCGATAGCTTTAGCGCCACGAGCGATTTCACGCGCGTTGTCGATTGCAATGTGGTACGGAAGAATTAGAGGACAAGCTTCAGAGATGAAAAGACGCTCACGTACTGGGATACCGCGATCTTCAAGAGGCTTCATTTCTTTTAGAAGTGCGTCAGGCGATAATACTACACCGTTACCAATAACACATTTAACGTTATTGCGTAGGATACCTGATGGAATTAAGTGAAGAACGGTTTTTTCACCGTCAATTACAAGTGTGTGACCTGCATTGTGACCGCCTTGGTAGCGAACCACGTATTTTGCATCTTCAGTTAAAAGGTCAACGATTTTACCTTTACCTTCATCACCCCATTGGGTGCCTAGAACGACTACGTTATTTCCCATCTTTCCAATTTCTGTTGCTAATTAAAAATGGATTCTAGCACTGAATCACACTTCTTGCAGTCACTTTTTGTCCATAAACGTTAACGCTGTACAAAAATAAACCAGTGATAACTGAGGGCGAATGTATGAAGATACTGATATCATTGCTTTTTTACAGACAAAAGGCAGAACCATGTCTCAATCAATTTGGCTCGCTATTGGGCTCGTACTTATTGTTGAAGGGCTCGGCCCCTTAATTGCACCCAATGGCTGGAGAAACATGGTCGCGCAACTGAGCGAACAACCAGACACACAACTGCGTCGCATTGGCGGCTGTCTTGTGGTGGCAGGAGCGGTTATCGCTTTCATGACCTACCGCTAGGTTTAGGTTTCTATAAGTAGAACGCTATTGAGCGCCTTCCCTCGCGCCCCCAATCGTAGACCTGAAAACAATAGAAAACAAAAAGGCTCCCATAATGGGAGCCTTTTAAGTTTTAACGCATTTTGCTTATTGAGCTAAGCATTCGCTAACGCATCAGCTTATTTCGCTGGAGCGCCGCTTGCTTGATTCATGTATTGGAAGAAGTCAGTCTTCGGATCCAGTACTAGAATGTCGCTCTTATCGCTAAATGATGTCTCATAAGCTTGCAATGAACGCATGAAGCCGTAGAACTCAGGATCTTTGCTGAACGCATCAGAGTAGATCTTCGCAGCTTCTGCATCAGCATCACCACGAGTGATTCGAGCTGTACGGTCAGCTTCAGCAAGAACTGTTGCCACTTCTAGCTCAGCTTGAGCACGGATAACTTCCGCTTTCTCACGACCTTGTGAACGGTGTCTACGAGCAACCGACTCACGTTCTGCACGCATACGGCGGTAGATAGATTCACTGATTTCATCAGGAAGGTTAATCTTCTTCATTCGGAAATCAACAACTTCAACACCTAAATCAGCCATCGCACTTTCTGCCGTTCCAGACAAAACGTTTTCCATGATCTTATCGCGTTCGCCATCAACTTCTAGAGCTTCTGCAGCCGCTACCGTTGTGACGACTTCGCTATCAGCAGAGTCTGGCAGGATGTCCTTATTACGAGGACCTGACACGATCTGCTTAATTTCACGAGAACCAATTTCAGAACGAAGAACATCTGTCACTTTACGCTCAAGAAGTGCTTCTGCCGTCATGATATTGCCGCCGCCAGTACTCAGATAAAAACGTCCAAAATCAGCAATACGCCATTTTGCGTAGGTATCAATTAGAACGTCTTTTTTCTCTGACGTTACGAAACGGTCAGAACGACCATCCATCGTTTGAATACGAGCATCAAGTACTTTTACGCGATCAAACAGTGGCAGCTTAAAGTGCAGGCCTGGTTCATAGATTCGTGATACGCCGTTGTCATCGAGAACTCGACCAAAACGAATTACCATGCCACGCTCGCCTTCTTGAATCACAAACAGTGACATCAATAGAAGGGCAATCGTCACAACTAATACAGGGATCATTAATTTACGCATTATTAGTATCTCCCTTGACGTGAACTGTCTGAACGAGTTTGAGTGCTAGACTTTGGATCCGCTTGTTTTTCTAATTCAATTTGATCGTAAGTTGATGGTGCTTTTGCAGGGCGAGTGCCCGACTGAGAACCACCTTGTGCGCCTAGCTTATCAATTGGTAGGTATAGCAAGTTACCGCTTGATTCAGAATCAATCAGGACTTTCGATGTGCTTGAGTACACTTTTTCCATTGTATCTAGATACATACGGTTACGTGTTACTTCAGGAGCTGCTTGGTATTCAGGTAGCAGTTTCTCGAACTGAGCTACTTGACCTAGAGCACCATTAACTGTGCGCTCTGAGTAACCCACCGCTTCTTTCTTCAAACGCTCAGCACGACCTGTTGCTTTTGGAAGAATATCATTTCGGTAAGCTTCAGCTTCACGTTCAAAACGCTCTTCATCCTCACGAGCCGCGATAGCATCATCAAATGCATCTTTCACTTGCTCAGGTGGACGTGCTGACTGGAAGTTCACGTCAACAATCAGAATACCCATGTCGTAGCTATCAATAATACGGTTCAACGTTTCTTGAGTGCTTTGACGAATCTGCTGACGACCACTTGTTAGGATACTATCCATTAGTGAGTCACCAATTACCGCACGAAGCGCAGAATCGGTTGCTTGGCGTAAACTGTCATCCGCATTAGTTACACGATACAAGTACTTGTATGGGTCAGAAACACGGTATTGAACACCCATTTCAACGGTCACAACGTTTTCGTCTTTAGTCAGCATGGTGCCTGACGCGCGTAGAGAACGAATCGCTTGAACGTTTACTAGCTGCTCATCTTTGATTTCATCGATGAAGCGTGGGTGCCAGTTAAGACCAGGTTCTTCGATACGGTCGAATTGACCCAGTCGAAGTACTACTGCTCTTTCTGCTTCGCCAACGGTGTAGAAACCAGCGAAGAACCAGATAGCAATCGCGATAACGGCAATGACACCAAAGCCAATTGCACCGCCACCACCGATAGATGGCCCGTTACCGTTGCCACCCTTTTTACCAAACTTGCCACCTAACTTTTGACTTAGTTTACTAAACACTTCGTCTAGATCTGGCGGTCCTTGATCTCGGCCGCCGCGATTATTTTTATTACCCCAAGGGTCATTATCGCGGCCGTTATTATCGCCGTTGTTATTATTTCCAGGCTCATTCCACGCCATTAGAAAGCTCCATCATTTGATATGACGTTATACTGTAGCAGTCTCTTTGGTAACGATAAAGTCACCTAAGAGCGCCCCTTCTCTTTTTTCAAGTTTAGACCAATCTATTTGTTGCATTCGGATATCTATCAACAAGTTACCATTTTCATCATACTCTTCTTGTTGAATACATTTCATCTCAAAGAATAAGCTGCGAATACGGCCCTGATGTTGATGTGGAATACACAACCGGAATTGAACCATCTGGCTAGCTAAACGCTCAGTTAAAGCTTCAAACAGCAGTTCAATACCTTCTCCTTCCATTGCAGAAACCCAAACAGCGCGAGGTGCGCCCTCTTCGTCTCTTTCAATTCGAGGTTTTTGGTCTTCCATGCAGTCAATTTTGTTCATGACTACAAGGGTTGGCACTTCATGAGCATCGATTTCTTCTAATACTTCATGAACAGCCTGAATGTTCTCACGAAAACGGTCATCACTGGCATCAACAACATGTAACAAAATGTCAGCTTCCTGCGTCTCTTGTAATGTTGCCTTGAACGCAGCGACCAAGTCGTGTGGTAGATGACGGATAAAACCTACGGTATCTGCGAGAATTGCAGGACCGACATCTGCCAAATCAATCTTACGTAGTGTTGGGTCTAAGGTTGCAAACAGTTGGTCTGCCGCATAAACACCCGCACTTGTGATGCGATTGAAAAGTGTTGATTTCCCTGCGTTGGTATAACCAACCAAAGAAATTGTTGGGATTTCAGCTCGATTACGAGCACGTCGTCCTTGTTCACGCTGCTTAGCGACTTTCGCTAAACGACGCAGTATTGCCTTTATACGGTCACGCAACAAACGTCGATCGGTTTCCAGTTGAGTTTCACCTGGACCACGAAGACCAATACCACCTTTCTGCCTTTCAAGGTGAGTCCAACCACGAATCAATCGGGTAGAGATATGACGAAGCTGAGCGAGCTCAACTTGTAGCTTACCTTCATGAGTTCGCGCACGTTGTGCAAAGATATCTAAGATCAAACCCGTGCGATCAATCACACGACATTTACACAATTGCTCGAGGTTTCGCTCTTGGGCAGGAGATAGGGAGTGGTTAAAAATCACAATTTCAGCACCGGTTAGCTGAACAGCTTGTGCGATTTCTAGGGCTTTACCTTCTCCAACGTAGTATTTAGGGAGTGGGGATTGTCGGCTACCAGTAATCACTTGTAACGTTTCTACCCCCGCTGAGGAGACCAGCATTTCACATTCACTTAGGTCTTCCCACTCTCCCTCTTGCGTGAAGTTGATATGAACAAGTACGGCTCGCTCGCCGGATTCATAACGGTCAAACAAGCAACCAACTCCTTATTACAGCGTAAGCTGTATCAATTGAACGATTAATCTTCAGTCTTCTCTGGACGATCAGATGGCGTGCGTTGCTCGCCGCTGTGGTGACTAACTGCACGTGCAGGTACCACAGTAGAAATCGCATGCTTGTAAACCATTTGGTTTACTGTGTTCTTCAATAAGATCACGAATTGATCGAAAGACTCGATCTGACCTTGCAGCTTAATGCCGTTGACAAGATAGATAGAGACTGGAATGCGCTCACGACGGAGTGCATTTAGGAATGGGTCTTGTAGCGATTGCCCCTTAGCCATTTTATTTTCCTTATTTGTATTTTGTTGTAATTATTTAGCTAGTGGTGCACAAAAAGGTGCGGCCTTTGCATCTGAGCTAAATGAATAAAAAAACTCCGTTGTTATTGAAAGGCTGTGATTTTTTAAAAGCCTCAATAACGGATCCTTTCCAGAGTATATTCACGCAAAAGCGATCACATTATACACAGCAATACTAATCAGATGCTATTGCATCTGAAAGAGTTTCTAACGCTTGATCAATGTTTTCGCTATCTAACCAAGTTAAATCATCCCAACTGCGCAACCAGGTGATTTGTCGCTTGGCCAACTGACGGGTTGCACAAACACCACGGAAAACCGCTTCGTCTAAATCACAATTACCGTCTAAATAATCCCACATCTGCCTATAACCAACGCATCGGATCGATGGCAGTTCAGGATGAAGATCTTCTCTGGCGTGCAACGCCTTCATTTCCTCTTCAAATCCTGCTTCTATCATCTTCTCGAAACGCAGCTCAATACGGCGATGGAGTTCTTTCCTTTCCTTGGGAGCTATTGCAAATTGTTTTACACGAAATGGCAGGCTATCGCCTTTCGTTTGAGTTAGCTCTGTTAATGTTTTACCCGAAATTCGGTAAACTTCCAATGCCCTTGAAAGCCTTTGTGGATCATTTGGGTGTATTCTTTCAGCGGATACGGGATCTATCTCTCTTAATTGATCGTGCAATGCCTGCCAACCTTGTTCGATAGATTCCGCTTCAATCTGCTTACGAATCTCTTGATCCGCTGCGGGTAATGGCGATAAACCTTCCAACAATGCTTTGTAGTAAAGCATTGTGCCACCAACAAGTAGCGGAATTTTGCCTTCCGCTACAATCTTATTCATTTCATTGATCGCATCACGACGAAAATCTGCCGCAGAATATGCTTCGCTTGGATCCAAAATATCAATCAAGCGATGAGGTGCAAGTGCAAGCTCTTGCGCATCCGGTTTAGCGGTGCCGATATCCATGTCTTTGTAGATAAGTGCCGAATCGACGCTGATGATCTCTACTGGGTATTTCTGACGTAAGCGGATAGCTAAATCTGTTTTTCCTGACGCCGTTGGGCCCATTAAAAACAACGCTAAAGGTAATTTTTCAGTCATGATATTTTGTATTTGCTTCTCTGTTTTAGCGCTTTTTAGCAAAGGGCTTTGTGTCGCGACGTATTCAGCTAAAAAGACAAATGTCGTCGCGAAAAAATTAAACCGTAAACGCGGCTATAGTCGCTGAAAAGTCGATAGGATTAACAAACTCAGGATCATCTAATGGAAGTAGACCATGCCAAAGTTGTTCAAGTTCCCCAACTAGTTGAACCGCTTCAGATAAAGTGTAGTCGCTTTTTACTTGTGCGGTTTGAATCCCGATCCAGTTAACCAATGATGGCAACAGGTCACTGGAAACATTAGCCGAGTGATTATCGACAATCTGAGCATTTAATGAAGCCGCGTAAGATAACAGATCTGGGATCAGAATTTGTAAGTTTTGCTGCCTTAAAGGAGAAGGTACGCCCATTACCATTACCGCCTCACTGTTTCGCGCCTTAAGCTCAATCCCCAGTAATGCCAGTGTTTGGCTCAACGCCTTCGCAACT
Organism: Vibrio sp. 10N.286.51.C3; assembly: GCF_003050065.1. Classification (NCBI taxonomy): domain Bacteria; kingdom Pseudomonadati; phylum Pseudomonadota; class Gammaproteobacteria; order Vibrionales; family Vibrionaceae; genus Vibrio; species Vibrio sp. 10N.286.51.C3. The sequence goes on from NZ_PIGC01000027.1 coordinate 45,382, forward strand.
TCGACAAGCTCACTGCCAAGCTTAATCGATAAGGGCACCAATAGTGGTTGGCTTTTTAACGCCCCCCCTCGAGTATCAAGCTGACCAACAACACGCAACAATTCAGCCTTAGCCAAAGAAACCAACACACTGCCGTTCTTATTACCCATCACCAGATACTGACGTTCCACAATCGAGACGGCTTTGCCCAAGTCCGTTACAGGTGCTCTTGGCTTCGAGTTAACGGGATTCTGTTGGGCAGGCTTAGCTTCTGTTGGCGCTGTTTGTGCCACCTGTTCTTGAGGAGGGGTGAGATCCACGGTGTGCTCATCAAAGTCTGGCGTTTTTAAAAGCTCTTTATAGGCCTTAACTTCGCGCTTTGAGGGTGCTGGCTCAGCATGATGTTGATGTGACTCTTTCTCTTTTTTAGGTTCAGGTCGAGACTCTATCCATTCTTGGCGAGGAGAACCGGTAAAACTGGTTTCGCGAGCCGACGAGCCTGTGCTAGCTGAACTCATCTTAGTTGACGAATCTAAGTTGGTTGAAGAGCTTCTGCTAGACGATGAACCTCGGTTTTCTGGTGAGCTATAGTGCTGACCGCCATCATTAACGCTGTGCTGAGAGTTATCATAAACCTGCTCAGATTCGGCTTTTCTTGGGTAGGCTGGCGTCTGCTCAATCGCATGTCGCACTCTTTCAGAAACCTGCGATTGTTCCGAATGAGCTGGGGCATCGCTTACTGAAGCGCTAAAACTCGTCGTCTCTTCCACTTCAGGCACCGAACTATTCTGTTGATAATTAGGGGCTTCTGATTGGTGGAAAGCGGATTGATTAATAGGCGCCGCATCGATCTGCTTGCTCTGTGCTAAACCGTCACTCAATGCTTGGTAAATAAAGTCATGCACAAGGCGCGCTTGATGGAAACGTACTTCATGCTTTGCAGGGTGAACATTCACATCGACTTGATGCGGGTCTAGCTCAATGAACAACACATAAGTTGCAAATTGGTCTGGGCGTAGGCTGGTCTCATAGCTTTGACGAATCGCATGATTGATCAGTTTGTCGCGCATCATACGACCGTTCACATAGCAGTATTGTAGATCGCTTTGTTGTCTTGCTCCTTCTGGCGTGGTGATCCAGCCATGAAGTTTTAGACCTTGATGTTCTAGCTCAATCTTAAGCATATGACGAACAAAAGGATTGCCACATACCGCTGCGATTCGCTTTTCTGCTTGAACTTGTGTTTTGGCAGCGCGGTACTGACGAATCATTTTACCGTTATGACGGAGGTTGATCGTCACATCAAAGCGACTCAATGCGATGCGTTTAAGCAGTTCATCAATATGCGTGAATTCGGTTTTCTCAGTACGCAAAAACTTGCGGCGTGCTGGCGTATTAAAGAACAGGTCCAACACCTCAACCGAAGTACCAATGGGATGCGCCGCAGGCTGCAGTTTCACCTGCATATCACGGCCTTCACTGTGTGCTGCCCAAGCTTGATCTTGAGTAGCAGGGCGTGAAGTCATGGTTAAGCGCGCAACTGAACTAATACTCGCCAGCGCTTCACCACGGAAACCGAGGCTGACGATCGCCTCAAGGTCATCAAGGGTATGGATCTTAGAGGTAGCATGACGGCTCAGCGCCAAGGCGAGCTCATCTTTAACGATGCCCTTGCCGTTGTCACGAACGCGAATCATCTTAGCGCCACCTTTCTCGATATCGATATCGATACGTGTGGCACCTGAATCCAAACTGTTCTCAACCAGCTCTTTTACAACAGAAGCTGGTCTTTCTACCACTTCACCCGCTGCGATTTGGTTAGCTAATCGAGCTGGCAGTATTTTGATCGTCATATTTATAGCTACCTTACTGCCATTGATGGAAACATGTCTGCGTTAAAAAGCTTACTTGTGCGGAATAATCAACACCTGCCCCACCGCTAGGCTGTCAGATCGTAGCTTATTCGCTTGGCGAATACTGTTAACACTCACGCCGTACTTAGAAGCAATCTTGCCGAGATAATCACCTCTTGCGACTTTATGTTTACGCAGAGGGACATCTTTCACTTCAACCGTAATACGTAGCTTCTGACCCACTCTAACGGTTTCAGACTTCAAGCGGTTCTCACGTTTGATATCTGCCACCCGTACTTTGTAACGGCTGGCTATCTTGCCTAGGTACTCTCCAGACTTAACCGTGTGAGTGATGGTCTTAGTTTTCACTGCGCTGCTTGATGATGAGCCTGAAGCACTGCTTGGGATCTTAAGCACTTGGCCGATCGCTAGGCTGCTCGATTTCAGATTGTTGAGTTTCATCAAGGTCTGCGTCGAGGTGCCATATTTACTCGCAATCACCGATAAAGACTCACCACGAGACACTTTATGTTGGCTCACGCTACCGGTTGATGACGTTGCGTTAGACAAGATAATCCCTTCTGGCGGGTTAGCCTTCAAATACTTAACGACCGCTTTGGTCACTGCTCGTGCCAATTTATCTTGGTGCGAACGTTGGAAGAGCAGTTTCTCTTCGGTCGGATTCGAAATAAAGCCCGTCTCGACCAAGACCGATGGTATCTGTGGTGAACGTAATACCGCCAAACTGGTATTGATTGGTTTACTGTTATGAAGCTTAGCAACCTTACCCATCTCAGACAGAATGGTTGTTGCAAGCTTATAGCCCTCTTTCTGTGAGTGGCTGAACTGCAAATCAAGCAGAGTTTGGTTTACGTTCTTATCATCAATATTGCCAGTGAAAGCCGCACCGCTACCACCGAGTAATTCAGACTGTTTCTCTTTGTTCTCGATCCAGCGCGAGATCTCCGTATTGGCGCGTCGAGTATTCAACACAAACACCGAACCACCTCTTGGTTGAGGGGTCGTAAAAGCATCCGCGTGAATAGAGATAAACAGATGAGCTTCGTTTTCACGAGCAATCGCGACACGTCGGTTAAGGTTTACAAAGTAGTCGGCGTTACGGGTCATACGAGTTTTAATCCCAGGAACCGCATTCAACTGTGCAGCAAGCTTACGAGAAATACTCAGAGTCGCATTCTTTTCATACTTACGACTTGGACCAATAGAGCCTGGATCCTCACCACCGTGACCAGGGTCAATCACGATCAGAATGTCTTTCTGACGTTTAACCTGATTAATATTTTTGCTCACCGTTGGTTTACTCGGCTTCGACGTCGCTTTACTTGCCGCACCATGAGGTAAGTCGATCACCAAACGGTGCCCATACTGACCACCCGGAGTCGGGCTCAGTTTGAACAACTCTGCTTTAGACGACTTCTTTAATTCAAAAACCAAGCGATAGGTGTTTTTGTCTGGCGGTGAACTCTTACGAATCTTAGATAGAACAGGGCTATCTTTCACCACGACCGGTAACTTAGTCGCAAGATTAGTGTTCTTTAAATCGACCACTAAACGACTCGGGCTACTCAGGGTGAAATAGCTAAAGTCCGCTTCTGATTTTAAGTCGATCACCACACGAGTTTCTTCTGGAGAAGGCCAAACCCTTAAACTTTTCAGTGAGTTTGCAGAAACAAGTGAAGAAAACAGTATAGAAAAAACAGCAGCCATTATGGCCACTGCTGAAATAAGGCGTTTAGAAATCAACATAACTCCAACTGACTAAGTAAGCGCTGTCCGTATTCACTATTAGCGGTTAAAGAAACAATACGGTGATCGTCTTGGTAACGAATATCAATATCCAAATCGGCTTCTGGTAGCATCCCATAACCTTTCTCAGGCCATTCAACCAAACAGATAGCATCCGGAGTAAAGTAGTCACGAATTCCCATGAACTCTAACTCTTCAGGATCGGCTAGGCGATAAAGGTCAAAGTGGTACACCTGCCAATCGGCAAGTTGATAAGGTTCGACTAGAGTATACGTTGGGCTCTTTACATTTCCTTGATGGCCAAGTGCTTTTACAAAGCCACGACTGAAGGTCGTTTTACCTGCGCCAAGATCACCATGCAGATAAATCGTCGTCTGCTGTGAGCAAAGATTAGAAAGCTCCGTTCCTAATTGAATCGTTGCTTGTTCATCTTTCAAAGTAAATTGTTTCGTGCTCATGAATACGTTCTCTAAAAATCGATCGTTGACTATATAAAAATCAAAAGAACAAGAATAGTAAACCGTGATGCTTTTGGGAGACAAGCACTCAAGTGTAAGTTCTATGAAAAATACTGCGCAAAACGCGTCTGTTCTGGTCAACACCACTAAGATCCGTTAAGATCCGCCCCCATTTTTGCCGAACCTAATTTTAATTAGCCTTATCTCTAATTGTAAAACAGAGAAAATAAGAATTAAGCCATGAATCTAGACCATCTTGCTGAAAAAATTAAAATCTGGGGAAAAGAGCTAGGCTTTCAAAAAGTTGGCATCTGCGATATTGATTTAAGTGAACACGAAGCCCCCCTTCAAGCATGGCTAGATGCGGGTCACCACGGCGAAATGGATTGGATGGCTCGGCATGGGATGATGCGTGCACGCCCTGATGAACTTCACCCTGGTACAATTCGAGTGATCAGCGCTCGAATGAACTACCTACCACCGGAAGCTCAGTTTGCCTCTAACCTAAGCGATACTACTCAAGGCTACATCAGCCGCTATTCTTTAGGCCGCGACTATCACAAATTGTTCCGTAACCAGTTGAAAAAGCTGGGACAAAGAATTGAAAAAGAGGTCGAAGGTTTAGACTCACGACCTTTCGTTGATTCAGCGCCTATTTTGGAAAGACCGCTCGCTCAAAAAGCAGGGTTGGGTTGGACAGGTAAACACTCATTAATTCTTGATAAAGACGCTGGCTCTTGGTTCTTTCTCGGGGAGCTGTTAGTTAACATCCCTCTTCCAACGGATGAACCCAGTGTCGATGAGTGCGGCAAATGCACCGCATGTATCACTTCTTGCCCAACGGGTGCCATTATTGATGATGGCGTGGTGGATGCGCGCAAATGTATATCGTACTTAACCATTGAATATGATGGTGTGATCCCGGAAGAGTTTAGAGACGCCATTGGTAACCGTATCTACGGTTGTGATGATTGTCAGTTAGTTTGCCCATGGAACCGTCATGCCGAACTCACAGAACAAACCGACTTTCACCGAAGAGAAGACTTCCAAGAGGCTGACCTGGTTGCACTTTCAAGTTGGGACGAAGCGACCTTCCTAAAGAAAATGGAAGGCTCCGCAATAAGACGTATCGGCCACACCCAGTGGTTGCGCAATATCTTTGTTGCGATGGGCAATGCGCCATTTCAACAACGCATTGTTGAAACCCTGGAGTCCCATCAAGGCAAAAACGAAATGCTAGATGTCCATATTGAGTGGGCTTTGAATAAACAACTACAACAGTTACCTAACGCTAGCGGCGTGCAACAAGATAACTGTGTGCAAAAAAGTAACAGCAAAATCTCCACCAAAAAGCACAGACTGATACGTATTGTTGAGAAAGGACTACCAAGAGACGCTTAACGCTTTATATACCAATGTATGGCAGGCGAGCCCCCACTAACAGTCCAACATTTAAGACAACTCGTTGCACATAATTTTAGAACAATGTTTGACCTTGTTCTCAATTCTAGCAATGTGGAAAAAATTCAGAACTCTCGTAAACTTCCGACACCCGCGCAAAGTTAAACACAGTACCGATAAATGATTAAGATCAAAAAACAACAAGTTAACGATCTTTTATCAAATCCAAGATAATCATCCAACTTGATAAAAAACAATAAGTTACGATCGCCACAGTTCATCTAATATATTGAAAACAAGAAAGATCTTTTAGGGATAGGTAGAGAATTAAGCCTGAAATAACTTTATCAACCAAGTTATCCACACCTAACATTTTGTGGATAAGTCTGTTTATAGATGTGAAAAACCTCAAGTGTCTGCTTCAGAGACCTGATGTTTACTAGCATTCCAGTTGCTAAGAAAAATTTAAGACAAAAAAATATCCACCATGATGGAGGATTATTTGCTTTTTGGGGGGATTATGCTTCGCAGCATTAAAGAAAGAGCGTGACCTTTAAGGTCGCCTTTAAACTCTGTGATCTAAAGAAAAACACGGTGGTTTAAAGAGTCTTAGTAGCTTTTTAGAAGAAAGCTGGAGCGATACATCGGGTTCGAACCGATGACCTCAACCTTGGCAAGGTTGCGCTCTACCAACTGAGCTAGTATCGCATTAGTTATTCGCTGCTCATACTGCCTTGGGCAACAGATAGCGCTTAACTGTAATGTGGTTGCGGGAGCCGGATTTGAACCGACGACCT
>NZ_PIGC01000028.1:0-42500 GCF_003050065.1 Vibrio sp. 10N.286.51.C3
AATGGCATTGCCCGGTAGCTAAGTTCGGAATCGATAACCGCTGAAAGCATCTAAGCGGGAAGCGAGCCTTGAGATGAGTTTTCCCTGGCGCTATAAGCGTCCTAAAGGGTTGTCGTAGACTACGACGTTGATAGGCAGGGTGTGTAAGTGCTGCGAGGCATTGAGCTAACCTGTACTAATTGCCCGTGAGGCTTAACCATACAACACCCAAGGGGTTTTGTGGACTCAATAGAAATACCAAACGCTTGAATGAGTTTGAAGAGAAACTTTTAAAGCTCTATTAAATAGAGAAGCAGCTTTCCGAATTTTAAAATTTGCTTGGCGACCATAGCATTGTGGACCCACCTGATTCCATGCCGAACTCAGAAGTGAAACACAATAGCGCCGATGGTAGTGTGGGGCTTCCCCATGTGAGAGTAGGACATCGCCAGGCTTTAAATTAAATCTTTAGGTTGACCAACCTGGAGATATGGACGCTCACTTAGTGAGTTGACCACTGCGGAGTGGTAGTTCAGTTGGTTAGAATACCGGCCTGTCACGCCGGGGGTCGCGGGTTCGAGTCCCGTCCACTCCGCCACTTATTCGATAACCTCGCCTAGTGCGAGGTTTTTTCGAATCTGAAGTAGTAAAAAGTTTTAGGGGTGTAGCTCCAATTGGCAGAGCAGCGGATTCCAAATCCGCGTGTTGGGAGTTCGAATCTCTCCACCCCTGCCATATCAAAGCCTCAGCAGAAATGCTGGGGCTTTTTTATATCTGTTGCTTCTACGAAGCAATGTTGTGAGCAGAATCGCCAGCCCGGTCAAATCTCCGGAGTGCCGGCCCAGTCCACCCCTGCCATATTTAAAGCTCCATCAGAAATGCTGGAGCCTTTTTGCTTTCTGTTTGTTCGATTTTTTTGTCGACAATTCCTATCTTTAACAGAACCTAGCCTGAAAAGTGTAAGTGCTTACTTATCTCAGCTTCTTTTATAAACAATCGACAGCACAAACCATACTTCTTTATGAGAATTATTCTCAATATTTTGTTACATTTTGGTCGTTATTACTAAAAGGCAACAAATATGGATATTTCCCGTCGTAAGTTTATTCAATCATCTCTCGCTATATCTGCACTAACCGTCCTACCAGCTTGCTCAATGAAGCGGTCTGTTGATGAGCAAGGAAAGTTCGTTTATGACTTAACAGCTGAGCCTTCAACCGCTGAGTTGGTGAAGGGATTTAGTACTAATGTTTTAGCCTTTAATGGACAGACTCCAGCGCCGATTATTCGCTGTCGACAAGGCGAAAAGGTAACGATTCGATTTACCAACAAGCTATTAGAACCGACCACAATTCATTGGCATGGCCTGAGAATTCCGATTGAAATGGACGGGGTTCCTTTCTTAAGTCAGCCTCCGATTATGCCCGGTGAAACGTTTGTCTATGAGTTCACGCCACCAGATGCGGGTACATTCTGGTATCACCCACACATGAACAGTGTTAAGCAACTTGGTATGGGCTTGGTCGGGCTTATTATTGTCGAAGAGAGTGCGGCAGTTCAGTTCGATGAAGAGCATGCTCTGATGCTTAAACATTGGCATATCGACAAACAAGGTCAGTGGAAAGACTTAATGATCCCTCGCCTCAGCGCTCGTATGGGCACGCCGGGAGAGTGGAGTAGCGTTAATGGAGTACATGAACCTATCTATCAATTGAAGCAGCATGCAACGACTAGGCTGCGTATCGCTAATGTTGATAACACGATTACCTATCCTATAGCCATTGAGGGGGCTGAGGCATGGGTCATTGCTATTGATGGTAACCCTGTAAAGACACCTTATAAGCTGACTCAACACAAGATTGGCCCAGGTATGCGTGTCGATCTCGGGCTGATTGCTCCCAAGGCGGGGGAGCGAGTGAGTGTCCTTCAAATGAAAGGGCGTTTTCCTTTTTCCTTGTGTGAGTTTGAGGCTGTTGATTCAACGTTAATCGAAGGCCAAACACTTCCTTTATTGCCCCTCAATCCTGTGCCTAACTTAAACCTCGCTAATGCAGAAGAAATCGATTTTGTGTTTGAGTGGGAAGGGGCGGTATCACCGGTATCTAAAGATGGGAAGTCGATGCCTAAGTTTTGGCTTACGAATAAACGTGCGTGGGAGGGAATGAGTAAAGACAGTGTTCCAGACCCGTTGGCGACTTTGGAGTTAGGTAAAACTTATATATTCGACCTCAAGAACGTCACTCAGTACCATCACCCAATTCATATTCATGGTCATACATTCACTGTATTGGAACTTGATGGTAAAAAAATAGAAGAGCCCTTCCATACCGATACTGTGTTACTTGGAAAAAACGGCCGTGCTAAAGCTGCATTTGTTGCCGACAACCCTGGCCGCTGGATGTATCACTGTCATGTTATCGAACACATGAAAACGGGTTTGATGGGATATATTGAAGTTAAGTGACACCTGTAACGTTTAATATTTGCGCATGCATTCTTAGTTTCTACCCTCGCTTTTATCGGCGTTAAAGCTAGAATATAGGGATTATTGTTTGGGAGGATTCATGGGTCAGTTATCTATTCTAGGTTTTATTGCCATCGGTGGCGCGTTTGGTGCTTGTTCACGTTACTTGATTTCAGAGTTATGCGTTGTGATGTTAGGGCGTGGTTTTCCTTACGGTACGCTGACTGTTAACGTAATTGGCTCTTTGATTATGGGATTGCTCATCGCCGCGTTTGAAAATGAGATGGTCGCGACGGAGCCATGGAGACAAATTATTGGTCTTGGTTTCCTTGGAGCCCTGACAACATTTTCTACGTTTTCGATGGATAACGTGCTTCTTATGCAGCAGGGCGCGTTCTTCAAGATGGGACTCAATGTACTGCTCAATGTGGTTCTCAGTATTTCAGCCGCATGGATCGGCTTCCAACTTTTGATAAAGTCTTAAAACTTTCTTACGATTTGTTAACAACTCGGCTTGGTTTATCCAAGCCGTTTTTATATACTCGATCGTACTTGTCGGAGTGCCATATGGCTGAGACCGTTAACTCGGGATCCGTTGAACCTGATCAGGCTAATACCTGCGAAGGGAACAAGAGTAGATATCTAACTAGAATCCTTCTAGAGATCTATCTCCAGATCACAACTGTATTTCTTACCGTGATCCCTCTTGTAGCATCTTATCCGTCAAGCATTTTTATCCCTATAAATAATGGCTAAAAGCCAAGGAAAAATGCTATGTCGAGTCGTAAACAAGCAAGACTGGAAGCGAAGAATTTCATTGATTCTTTATCCGTACAACCTTATCCAAATTCAAAAAAAGCTTACATCCAAGGATCTCGAGAGGACATTCAAGTCCCTGTACGAGAAATTTCACTCGCAGATAGCCTTGTTGGTGGTACCAAAAAAGAGCCTGTATTCGAACCTAATGAGCCTATTCATGTCTACGACACCTCCGGTGTTTATACCGATCCTACGCATGAAATAGACCTTTATAGCGGCCTTCCTAAGTTGCGAGAGCAATGGATTGAAGAGCGTGGTGATACGGAATTGCTTGATGATGTAAGCTCTGTTTACACCAAAGAACGTTTAGAAGATGAAACCCTAGACGACCTTCGTTACGGAAACCTGCCTCGAATTCGTCGCGCGACTGGCGACCAATGTGTTACTCAGCTGCACTATGCTCGTCAGGGTATTATCACACCTGAAATGGAGTACATTGCCATACGTGAGAACATGGGACGTCAGAAGTTCGCTGATGAGCAGCTTAACCATCAACACCCTGGCCATAACTTTGGTGCAAACCTGCCGAAAGAAATCACTCCTGAGTTCGTGCGTAAAGAGGTTGCTGAAGGTCGAGCTATTATCCCTTCAAACATCAACCACCCAGAATCAGAACCGATGATTATTGGTCGAAACTTCTTAGTGAAGGTGAACGCTAATATCGGTAACTCTTCAGTAAGCTCTTCGATTGAAGAAGAAGTTGAGAAGCTAGTCTGGTCGACTCGCTGGGGTGGCGATACCGTGATGGACCTTTCCACCGGCCGTAATATCCACGAGACTCGCGAATGGATCCTACGTAATAGCCCTGTACCAATTGGTACGGTTCCTATGTATCAGGCGCTTGAAAAAGTGAATGGCGTTGCGGAAGACCTTAACTGGGAAGTAATGCGTGATACCTTGATTGAACAAGCAGAGCAGGGTGTTGATTACTTCACTATCCACGCAGGTTTACTGCTTCGTTACGTACCAATGACCGCTAAGCGTGTGACTGGTATTGTCTCTCGTGGCGGTTCCATCATCGCGAAATGGTGTCTTGCTCATCACCAAGAAAGTTTCCTTTATACCCACTTCCGTGAGATCTGTGAGATCTGTGCGAAGTACGATGTTGCTCTGTCATTAGGTGACGGTTTACGCCCGGGCTCAATTGCAGATGCTAATGATGAGGCTCAATTCTCGGAGTTACGTACTCTAGGTGAGTTGACTAAAGTGGCTTGGGAATATGACGTTCAGGTGATCATTGAAGGCCCTGGACATGTACCAATGCACCTGATTAAAGAGAATATGGACGAGCAGTTAGAGCACTGCCATGAAGCGCCTTTCTATACATTAGGCCCGCTGACTACAGATATCGCACCGGGTTATGACCACATTACCTCTGGAATTGGCGCGGCGATGATTGGTTGGTACGGTTGTGCGATGCTTTGTTATGTAACGCCTAAAGAGCATTTAGGCTTACCAAACAAAGAAGATGTGAAGACCGGCTTAATTACTTACAAGCTGGCAGCACATGCTGCGGATTTGGCAAAAGGACATCCAGGCGCACAAATCCGAGATAATGCATTATCTAAAGCACGTTTTGAATTCCGTTGGGAAGACCAATTTAATCTAGCTTTAGATCCGGAAACAGCCCGTTCTTTCCATGATGAAACTCTGCCACAAGAATCCGGTAAGGTTGCTCACTTCTGCTCAATGTGTGGACCTAAATTCTGCTCGATGAAGATCTCTCAGGAAGTCCGAGAGTATGCGAAAGATACAGAACAAGTAGCCGCGGATCAGGCTATTGAGATTAGGATGCTAGATAACCCGTTGGAAGGGATGCGTCAGAAATCACAAGAGTTCCGTGATACTGGGTCTGAACTTTACCACCCTGCAATAGGTGCAAAAGAAGCTCAATTAGAGGAATAGTGACAGTGAAGATACTCATCCCATCTCAAAATATTGAGTTAACGGGAGAGGTGCAGAACTGTCTATTGGTTGCTAAGCGACAAGGCTTGGCAACCGATGCAGTTGAGTTGGGTGTAAGCCCAACTCAATACTTCTCTATCGTTGACACTCAGCAGGCGTTATCTATTGGCTTTGCTCATGATGTTGGTTCATTGGCGGAGTGTCAGTTAGCGGAACTGAACCATGTTGTTGATTACAGTAATTCAGTTGCGTTAACCGATGTTTGTGCTGCTTTGACTCAAGCTTCGAACACCGTCTATATCGGAGTCTCCGATGATTCAGCTGTGTTAGATATCTGGTCACACTTAGATGCTAATCGTGTTATCAAGAGTGAAACTACAGCTCATCAAGAATTAGATAATCGTGGCCACTTTGCTTGGTTACTTACGTTATTAGCATTAGAGTTTCCATTGGAAGATGCGTTGGTTTTGGCTCGCGCTGCATCGAATGTTTCACGTGGAACATGGCCAGCACATTATCAAAGTTTTCCTATCCCTGTCCTTGAAGATGAACGACTGAATATAAGCGTTGGTTGGGCTAACCAAGGGACATCACTTTCTTTCCCTGAGTTGACTAAGAATAGCCTCGGCTTATACCCGGTGGTTGATGATGTCGAGTGGATAGACAGGTTGCTCAAGCTCGGGATTAATACCGTCCAGCTGCGTATTAAGAACCCTCAACAAGCCGATTTAGAACAACAAGTCGCGCGATCTATCGAACTTGGTCGAGAACATAACGCTCAGGTTTTCATTAACGATTACTGGCAGCTTGCGCTCAAGCATGGCGCTTTTGGTGTACACCTGGGGCAAGAGGATATTGAAGAGTCAAATCTGTCCCAACTGAGCCAAGCGGGTATTAAGATCGGTCTGTCGACTCATGGTTATTATGAGTTGCTACGTATCGTCCAAATCAATCCAAGCTACATTGCACTAGGCCATATATTTCCGACCACGACGAAACAGATGCCATCAAAGCCTCAAGGCTTGGTGCGTTTATCTCTGTACCAACAACTAATTGATACCATCCCATACACAGAAGAACTTACTGGTTATCCGACGGTTGCTATTGGCGGTATTGACCAATCGACAGCTGCGCAGGTTTGGGAGTGTGGTGTATCGAGCTTAGCGGTTGTACGTGCGATTACGTTAGCCGAAGACCCCAAACAAGTGATTGAGTTCTTCGAAGTATTAATGGCTGACAGTTCTACAAGTGCTGCTAAAGAGATAACTCAGGAGCTAAGTCATGCTGAGTGATTTCGAATTCATTCGTTATCAACGCCAAATCGCATTGCCTGAGGTTGGTGAACAAGGACAACGAAATCTACTAAACGGTCATGTGTTGGTGATTGGTTGTGGTGGTTTGGGGAATGCTGCGGCTCTTTATCTAGCAGCGTCTGGCATCGGAAAAATCGTGTTGGTTGATGATGATTGTGTCGACTCATCCAATCTACAACGACAGGTCGCGTTCAAAGAAAGCGATCTTGGTACAGCTAAAGTCGATTCATTGAAACTACAACTGAGTGAGCTAAATGGTAGAAGCCAAGTTAGGACCATCAACAAGCGAATGGCCGAAAGCCAGTTAAAGCTTGAAGTGATGCTAGCTGATGTTGTGTTGGACTGTACCGACAACTTCGCCACACGCCAGCAAGTTAACCAAGCTTGTTTCAAAGCTAATACACCTTTGATATCAGGTTCTGCAATCGGCTGGAAAGGTCAATTTATTGTCTTTGATTATCAGAACCAGGAAGGGTGTTACCACTGCCTTTTCCCGTTCGACCACCATCCACAAACAACGCGCTGCGGTGATAGCGGCATCATTGGCCCAGTGGTTGGAACTATAGGCAACCTCCAGGCTCTCGCTGCTATTCAGCGCATTAGCAGTGGCGAGTTTAAAGTCGCGACGCATCAGCTAAAGCTGTTCGATGGCCAGGCCATGAACTGGCAAAGCCTAATGGTCACGCAAGATAGCGAATGTCCGGTTTGCAATACAGATGCGATCCAACACCTAGAAGAAGAAACACAATGAGCCAGATAACTATTTCTATAAACGAGCAACCAGAGCAGGTCGCGCAATCGTCGTCTCTTTCAGACATCATCCAAGCACTATCGCTACCTGATTTGGGATGTGTATTTGCTATCAATAATGCGGTTGTACCGCGTAGCCAGTGGCAACAAACCATCGTCAATGAAGGCGATTCTGTCTCTCTTTTTCAAGCTATTGCAGGGGGCTAACCATGTTAACCATCGCAGATAAAACATTCCAATCACGACTGTTCACTGGTACAGGCAAGTTCGCAAACAAGTATTTGATGACGAGTGCTATCGAAGCCTCAGGTTCGCAACTGGCAACCATGGCACTAAAGAGGGTCGATATTCGTTCTGAACAAGATTATATTTTACAGCCAATTATTGATGCTGGCGTTAATCTACTTCCAAATACCTCTGGTGCGAAGAACGCGAAGGATGCGATTTTCGCCGCACACTTGGCTCGTGAAGCACTAGGTACTAACTGGCTAAAACTTGAGATTCACCCGGACCCAAAGTACTTGATGCCTGACCCAATCGAGACACTTAACGCTGCTGAGCAGTTGGTGAAAGATGGCTTCGTTGTGTTGCCTTATTGCCATGCCGACCCTGTATTGTGTAAGCGCTTAGAAGAGGTTGGTTGTGCTGCGGTGATGCCACTCGGTGCACCGATTGGTTCTAATAAGGGAATCGCGTCAGCCGACTTCCTAGAGATCATTATCGACCAAGCTAATGTTCCTGTGATTGTTGATGCTGGCATTGGTGCTCCTTCACACGCGGCGCGTGCAATGGAAATGGGTGCTGACGCTGTGTTAGTGAATACGGCGATAGCTGCTTCTCAACAGCCAGTTGAAATGGCGATTGCTTTCAAGTTGGCAGTTGAAGCGGGTCGTATGGCTTACCTTGCTGGTCTCGCTGGTCAGGTATCTCACGCGGTTGCTTCCAGCCCGCTAACCTCATTCCTAGACGAGTAGTATTGCCATGACGTTTGTTGATCGATTTAAACAGCTCAACTGGGATGACATTGGTATGTCCATCTTCAGTAAAACGGCGGCGGATGTTGAACGTGCTCTGAGTAAACCTAAACGTGACTTAGAAGATTTTAAGGCTTTGATCTCTCCAGCGGCAGAACCTTACTTAGAGCAGATGGCACAACAATCGTTGGCGCTAACGCGTAAACGGTTCGGTAATACGATGTCGCTATATATTCCTTTGTACCTATCTAACTTGTGCGCGAATGCGTGTACCTATTGTGGTTTCTCGATGGAGAACCGCATCAAGCGTCGCACATTAACTTTGGATGAAATTGATGCCGAGAGCGCGGCCATCAAAAAGATGAAATTCGATAGTGTATTGTTGGTGACCGGTGAGCACGAAACCAAGGTTGGGATGAAATACTTCCGCGAGGTGCTGCCGAATATCAAAGCGCAATTTAACTACCTTGCGATGGAAGTGCAGCCGCTTGATCAAGACGACTACGCGGAGCTCAAAACGCTTGGCTTAGATGCTGTGATGGTTTACCAAGAAACCTATAGCCCAAGTACTTATGCTGAGCACCACTTGCGTGGCAACAAAATGGATTTTGAATACCGACTCGAAACGCCTGATCGTCTGGCAAAAGCGGGTATTGATAAGATAGGGGTTGGTGCTTTGATCGGCTTGGAAGACTGGCGTACCGATTGCTTCTTCGTGGCCGCTCACTTGGATTACTTAGAGCGAACTTACTGGCAAACGCGTTACTCGATTTCATTCCCACGCCTTCGTCCGTGTGAGGGTGGTTTGCAGCCTAAGTCGATTATGAGTGATAAGCAGTTAGTACAACTTATCTGTGCCTATCGATTATTAAACCCTGAAGTTGAGCTGTCTCTTTCGACTCGTGAGTCTGCAACGTTCCGCGATAACGTGTTGCCGTTAGGTATCACTAGCATGTCTGCCGCGTCAAAAACTCAACCTGGTGGTTATGCTTCGGGTGAGGAAGAGCTTGAACAGTTTGAGATAAGTGATGAACGAAGTGCGGCTGATGTTGAGGCTATGATTCGTAAACGCGGCTTCGACCCGGTGTGGCGCGATTGGCATAGCGCTTACTCAGGCTAATTAACATCTTGGCTGATGTTCCACGTGAAACATCAATGATGTGAAATCGACAAACAAAAACGGCTACCTAAGGGTAGCCGTTTTAATATCTAACTGAGGCAACTAGTTTTGGTTCAGTTACCTGCCTAGCAATGTATTAAGCGTGAGCAAGTGGTGTTGTTGATTGACGTAGCCATTCCAACGTATCACCTTCAACTAATGGGCTAACATCGTTCCATACTTTCTGGTGGTAATCGTTTAGCCATGCAAGCTCAGGTCGTGTCAGTAGATCGACGTTGATGTTGCGCTTATCAATAGGGCAACGTGTTAGCGATTCAAACGTTAGTACTGAGAAGTCACCTTGAGTAGGAAGCTCAACGACCAATTCTAGGTTCTCGATGCGGATACCAAACTCATCAGCACGGTAGTAACCCGGCTCGTTTGATAACACCATACCTTCAACAAGAGGTACGTCGATAAGCTTCTTAGAGATACTTTGCGGACCTTCATGAACACTTAGGAAATGACCAACACCGTGACCAGTACCATGATCGTAATCGAAGCCTTCTGCCCATAAGTGCTGACGCGCTAGGATATCAAGTTGGAAACCACGAGTACCTTGTGGGAAACGCGCACGTGCAATGCCTATGTGACCTTTAAGCGCTAATGTGAACTGCTGAATCATTTCGTCGCTTGGTTGGCCAATTGCGATAGTACGGGTGATGTCGGTTGTACCATCTAAGTACTGACCGCCTGAATCGACTAGGTACAGAGTATTCAGTTCTAGCTGACCTGGTTCAGGTTGGTTCTCATGGTTGTAGTGACACATAGCTGCGTTTCCGCCTGCTGCAGAAATGGTGTCAAAACTTAGGTCCATCAGCGTTGGGTCTTGCTCGCGGAACGATTGTACTTTGTCAGCCAATACCGCTTCGTTGTGTAGGTTACCTTGCGCGACTTCAGCATCAATCCAAGACAAGAACTTGGCCATCGCAACGCCATCTCGAATGTGACACGCTTTCATACCTGCAATTTCAGTTGCGTTCTTAGCAGCCTTTGGCATTAAGCATGGGTCAGCTGCTTCAATGATATGAGCGCCAGCGTTTTGTAGAACAAGCGTGTACCAAGCATTGCTTGTGCCTGAATCAACTGACACATTCTTACCTTCTAAAGAGTAAAGACGTGCTTCAAGTTCGGATGGGTGAGAAACACGAATGCCATTACCAACGTGCGCTTCAAAGCCAGCAGGGATACGAGCCGGGTCTAAGAAGAAATCGACACTTTCATCTGCGTGAATGATGGCATTAGACAAGACAACCGGCAGGCGAGACACGTCCAAACCGCGAACGTTGAGTAACCAGCAAATAGAGTCTAGTTCAGTAAGGATAGCGGCATCCGCACCTTTGGCTTTTAGTAGACCTGCAATTTCAGCGCGTTTGCTTTCACTTGATTGACCAACGGCGTCAGTAGCCATTAGGCGAACATCAGATACAACAGGCTCAGGACGATCAGACCAAAGCTCATCAATAGGGTTTGCTGTTAATGTGGTGAGTTCGACTTTATCAGCCAGTTTCGCTTGTGCGCCTTTCAACCAAGCTGCTGTATGCATCCGTGGGTCAAATGCAACCTTGCTGCCTTGGGCTAGTGAATTGATGATCCAATCTAAAGCCGGCTCTTCAATAAGGTGGCGATACTCAAATAACTCTGCTGGTACCTGTTTACGAACTTGAACGGTATAGCGACCATCAACAAAAATAGCAGCGTTTTCACGAGTGATAACCACTGCACCTGCTGAGCCAGTGAAACCAGTTAACCAGTGAAGTCGCTCGTTATGAGCTGGAACGTATTCGCCTAGGTACTCATCTTCGTGTGGGATGATAACCGCATCTAGTTGGTTTACTTCAAGCCAAGCTCGAACCGCAGTAACGCGTTCTGCAGTGATATTGTGCATCTGTGTTTATCCTTATTGTTAGGGTCCTTGTTAACACTCACAGTAGATATACATGTGAGGGGACTTATTAGGTCAATAAGCTAGCGCTTTTGTTCGTTTGCTGCAAACGCTGTACGCCATTTTTATCTAAGGTGCAGAGTTTTTTCTTTGATGATATCTCGCAACCAAGTTAACGCCGGGTCATTTTCTCTATCGCGGTGCCAAAACAGAGTGTATGCCATCGGTGGAAATTCCATCGGCAGAGGGACAACAACTAAGTCGAGTTGCTTGGCGACAAGGTAGGTGAAGTGACTTGGTGCGGTAAACACAAAGTCAGTGTAGGTGCACAGGCTTGCGGCGCTATTGAAGTCAGGAACAGAAATAGCGATATCACGTTGGTGGCCAAGGTCGGCAAGTTTGTAGTCGAGTAACCAACGATCGTTACCGTCACACCTTACTTGTACATGACGCTGTGCAAGGTAGGTTTCCAGATCCCATTTGCCACTCAGAGCAGGGTGGTTGCGTCTTAGCACACACATCTGTGCATCTCGGTAGATCTCTTGTTCGCAAATATCATCTGGCGGCAACATGGTTAAACGCGCGTCGTTGATGTCGATGTCTTTACCCGTGAGTCCGATATCCAGTTCACCAAGCTGCAATTTTTTAAAGGTTTGCTCTGTCCAAGCATGGGTGTTGATATTCACCTTAGGGGCTTGTCGAAAGATTGCAGGTAAGAAGTGAGGAAGAATCAACGGGTAGACACTTTCAACCGCTGCAATGTGAAAACTGTGGTCACTGTTGTTGGGAATAAACGTCTCTGGTTGGGTGAGCACATCAAGTTGGTTGATCAGCGTTTCTAATCTAGGTTTGAGAAAGACTGCCTTTGGTGTTGGTCGCAGACCATGAGCACTTCGCGTAAAAAGGGGGTCATTAAATTGCTCACGAAGTTTGGCCAATGACTTACTCACTGCTGACTGGCTAAGGCATAATCGATGCGCAGTGCGAGTAACACTCAGCTCTTCCATCAGTACTTGTAAGCAAACTAATAGATTTAGGTCGAGGCGCGATAGTTTCTCGATATTCATGTGAGTTTCCTATTTGGAATAATGCTAATGAGTATATGCCATTTTTGTTCATATCTTTAGTTGGTTATTATGCACCTAAATTAACTCATTCGGAGAATCTTGTGCCTTCTAACGCGCTTCCTACCCCTAGTAAACTGCAGGTTGCTTTATTGGCAATGCTGGTTCTATTTAGCCCTTTGGCTATTGATATCTACCTACCAGCTCTGCCACAAATTTCGACAGCGTTTCACGTGGAACATGCACTAGCACAAGATACGATTACTTGGTTTTTATTTGCCATGGGTGTCGGCCAACTGTTTGCTGGCCCTTTGGCTGATAAGTTAGGACGTCGAACCGTTGCATTGGGAGGTGTTAGTATCTATGCATTGAGTGCTTGCTTGGCGTGGGCAGCTCAATCGATTGATATGATGCTAATAGCTCGGCTGCTACAAGGCTTAGGAGCTTGTGCGACTTCTGTAGCAGCCTTTGCAACGGTTCGCGATCTATTTGGCCCAGAGAAGAGTGGCCGAATGATCAGTTACCTCAATGGTGCGATCTGTTTTATCCCTGCATTGGCACCAATTCTTGGCGCTTGGTTAACGCATCAATTTGGCTGGCGCTCGAACTTCAGCTTTATGGCTGGCTTCGCGGTAGTCGTTGGCAGTATCTTATTCTTCCAAATGAAAGAGTCTAACCCGGCGACAGAGAAGGTTGCTGTGTTCAAACTAGAGCGTTACTGGTCAGTGCTGAAAACACCATCATTCATCTTCCATGCGACATTGTGCTTGATGGCGATGGCAGTAATCCTTGCTTACGTTACCTCTGCACCGGTTGTGTTGATGGAGAACCTAGGTTTGACGATGAACGAGTTTACCTTCTGGTTTGGTATTAATGCGGTTATCAACATCACGGCTGCATTCACTGCACCGAAGTTCATGGACCGTTTTGGTACTTATAAAGCACTGGTTGTTGGTATTTCAACGCTGGGCTTAGCGGGTGTGATTATGTTGGTGCTTGCTGAACACGCGACTCCAATCGCGTTCATGCTACCGATCTTCTTATCGTCGGTTGGCTTTGCTTGGATTCTTGGTGCTGCGGCGGGTAAAGCTCTGGAACCTTTCGGTGACCGTGCGGGCACCGCAGCTGCGTTACTAGGCTTGTTCCAAATGAGTGGTTCAGGACTTCTTGTGGGTACCATGCAACGTCTTGATTTAACGTCGCAAGTGATGATCGCGTTGCAAATGTTCCTGATTGTTCCTGCATTACTAGTGCTTGCGAGCAAGGCGGGTAAGTCTTGGCACGCAACGTTTGCTAAGGCATAAGTTACAAGGGTGACAAAATATACAAATGGCGGTTTGCGAAACGTTAAAACATGGTATATTTGTCACTCATTGAAACGTTAGTCCCCAACGGAAAATACTGTAATGTCATTAACAACCTACGAAATGGCGCGCGTCTTAGAACAAATGGAAGATGCACCTGAAAAGGTCATGTTTGGTAAACTGCTTAAAGAGCTAGGCAACCAAAGTGAAGAGCGTATTCGCAGTGCGGCAAAACAAGTTCCAATCGATACTTTGCGAGATATCATTTACCAATTTCAGCGAGTGGTAGAGTCTCGTAAGGGAGAGCAGGTTCAGCTACTCGCAAAAGAGCTAGCCGAGCAAGGTATCTCTGCTGAAGAGCTACAAGCTTTTCTGAATAAGTAAGCCTATCCCAGTTAAAAAGAAACCACTCAATTGAGTGGTTTTTTGCGTTTTGGGCTTGCGATGAGGACTAGTTGCTAAATTGCTTCTTTAAGATTCTATCCAATGAAAATGGTCCGGCTCCCCATACCACAACGATAAGAATCATTAATCCCCACAACTGATGATCATAGAAACCTTGTTCCCACAGCACCGGGTAAGACACGACAGCTATGATGTTGAACACGAACAGCACTGCGGCCATCGGTCGTGTTAATAAACCGAGTGCTAAAAACACTGGCAGAATTAACTCAGCGGCAGTACCCATGTAAGCTGCTAATTCCCAAGGTAACAGTGGGACTTGGTATTCCAACTCAAACAAGTAAAGAGTGCTATCCCAAGTTGCTATTTTGGTTAACCCAGAATTAAAGAAGACCCACGCCACCCATAGGCGGCAAAACAGAAGTAGGACAGGAACAAAAAGTGCTTGTGATTTCTCAATCAAATTGTCGTATTGAGCCATCATGTTCGTGACTGTGTTGTTATCCATATTATGTCTCCAATTCGGCATCGATTGAAAAACCTGAGATGACGTTAAGCGCCATGACAGTATTCAGGTGTTGTAGTCGTGAAGGGTCAATCTCAGCGAGCGTTTGACCCGATTGCAATTCAGTTAATAGTTGGTGGCATTCTTCTGTCAAACAATGACTCTCAACCTGTGAATTCTCGGCTCGGATTAACACCCCAAATTCAGGTTGGTTGATGTCTAACCCGTCGAGTTGTTGCTGATAGATAGCTTGTTCAAGCGCGATAATCGTGTAACTAGAGCTAATTAGCGTTATTGAATTTTTGAGGTGAAAGACTAAAGCGCTTTGTTGCTCTGGTGGCACATCGGCTAAACAAGAAAGAGGACGTTGGTCGACATGTGATTCTGAAGCGCACCTCATCAGGTTATCTTTCTGCCATTCATACAACGCCACTTCACTGAGATAAGGTGCAGCCTCAATAACGGCAGTAAAGGCTTGGATAGTTTGTGCAAAGTGTTCACCGTAACCACTGACATCACCAGAGGTCGATGGATAACTTAAGACATGTTGACGAGCCATCTGTTGGAAGCACTCCTCTCCAACCAACATTTCAGTGAGTGGGTAGGTTGCTGCCAAAACTTCGCTCAAGCTGATGACAAAGTTATTGCGGTAAATCTGGATTCGCTGTTCATCGGTAAAATGGTCGCTCACTATGTCGCAGTGCTCACCATTGTTTTGATAGCGCAGGGCGTTAGCAAACTCCAATTGAACATCTGCTAGGGAGTGGCTCATGATGCGCAACTCCTTTGGTTGAACTTGTCGTGTTGATACAAGATGTCACTGGCTTTGGTTGCTTCAGCCAATAAAACTTGTGGCTCTGGGATATCGAGATCCCACTCAATCAAGGTATGGCGTGAACCATGTTGTGCTATCCAGTCAGTATAGAGTTTCCACACTTCGTCACAGACAGGTTTACTGTGTGTGTCTATCCAGATCTCACCTTGTTCAAGTTTCTTTTTGGTAAAACCGGCCAAGTGAATCTCTTCCACTTTGTCTGCAGGTATTCCGCTTAAGTACTCTTCACAACTAAAGCCATGATTAAAAGATGAGACGAAAATATTATTGAAATCGAGCAGTAGGCGACATTCGGTGCGCTTCTGTACCTCGGCCAAAAATTCCCATTCTGGGATGGTTGAATGCTTGAAGGCAAGGTAACTCGATGGGTTCTCAATCAGCATAGGGCGTTGCAGGTTGTCTTGAACCTCTAATACATTTCGACAAAAGACTTCCAACGCCTCTTCGGTATAAGGCAGCGGTAATAAGTCATTGAAGTAATGACCGCCGGTCTGACTCCAGCTGAGGTGGTCAGAAACCAAGAACGGCTCGATATCATCAATCAGATTTTTTAACTGCAGTAAGTGATTTGGGTTGATGCGCTCAACAGAACCTAGAGACAATCCAACACCGTGACAACTTATATTGTGGGCACTACGAATTTCTCTGAGTTGTTGACGTTGCGGTGATTGAGCTAAGAAGTAGTTCTCGCTGTGAACTTCTAACCAACTTATTAAGGTTGGATTTTGGCTAAAGAAGTCCAAGTGTGGTGTTCTAAGGCCAACCCCTGCGTTGGGGTGAAGAGTTTGAGTCACAACGATTCTCCTAACAAGAAGTGGAGGTGAGCTGTATGTCAGCCCACCATACTAAGCTGCTCAATTAAGAAGATTGAGTGCTACCACCTGATAATTTGCCACATAGCCCTTTAGGTACGACCACGAATGCATCGGATTGGTTGTCTTCTTTTGCTGTACCCGCACATGAGCTTGTTTTGGTTGCACAATCATTTTGGCCAGCTTTTGCCACGCCGTAGCATTTTTCTTTTGCTGCTGCTTCCGCAGGTGCTGATGTAAGAACTGCACCGCCGAACGCTAGTACACTTGTGATTGCAGCTGTAACAGCAAGATTAGAATTTTTCATAGTCATTCCCTCTAGGACTTAATAGTATTTTCACATCGCAGGTTAATGGCTTGTTAACTTGCTTACTAAAAAGGATAGGAACAACCGGGAAATAATTTCACGGCATTATAAAAAATATCAATATTAATGATGTTTTATCTTTTAAGTTGTTGAATTAATGATGTTAATTTTTGATGGTTTTTTCTTCTTATTATCCTAAACGCAGCCTAGTGTTTAGGTTATAATCAACTTTTATGTATAAATACCCAGTAGTGAGCATATCCAATGATAGATCCTTCGCTTTTACTCGATGGCCTAAACGATAAACAACGTGAGGCGGTCGCGGCACCTTTAGAAAACCTACTTATTCTGGCAGGTGCTGGCAGTGGTAAAACGCGAGTGTTGGTGCATCGTATCGCTTGGTTGCAAAGTGTAGAGCAAGCATCACCGTTCTCTATTATGTCGGTTACCTTCACCAACAAAGCGGCAGCAGAGATGCGTGGTCGTATTGAAGAGTTGATGATGGGCAGCTCGTCAGGTATGTGGAACGGCACCTTCCACGGTATCTGTCATCGTATTCTTCGTGCTCACTACCTAGATGCAAAACTGCCAGAAGACTTCCAGATCATTGACTCAGATGATCAGATTCGCTTACTACGTCGCTTAATCAAGGCGCAAAACCTTGATGAAAAGCAGTGGCCTGCCAAGCAAGCTTCTTGGTGGATCAATGGCAAGAAAGACGAAGGGCTGCGCCCAAGTCACATTGACGCCTACCATGATCCAATAACTCAAACGTGGTTAAAGATTTACTCTGCTTACCAAGAGGCATGTGATCGTGCTGGCTTGGTCGACTTTGCTGAGATCTTGTTGAGATCGCATGAACTATTGCGCGATAAGAAACACATCCGCGAGCACTACCAAGCTCGTTTCAAGCACATTCTTGTCGACGAATTTCAAGATACCAACAACATCCAATACGCTTGGTTACGTATGATGGCAGGCCCGGATTGCCGTGTGATGATCGTGGGTGATGATGACCAATCTATCTATGGCTGGCGCGGCGCTAAAATCGAAAATATTCAGAAGTTCTTGGATGAATTCCCAGGTGCTTCAACGGTTCGACTCGAACAAAACTACCGTTCAACCAAAACCATTCTGCAGGCGTCGAACGAGCTTATCTCGAACAACACTGAACGTATGGGTAAAGAGTTGTGGACCGATGGTAACGATGGCGAGCCAATCTCTGTGTACTCAGCATACAACGAGCTCGATGAAGCGCGTTTCACGGTTAGCAAAATCAAAGAGTGGCAGGAGAAAGGCGGTGCGTTAGAAGATACGGCAATGCTATATCGTAACAACGCACAATCGCGTGTTCTTGAAGAAGCTTTGATCCAAGCTGGTCTACCTTATCGAATTTACGGCGGCATGCGATTCTTCGAGCGTCAAGAAATTAGAGACGCCTTGAGCTACATGCGCCTAATGAGCAATCGCGGTAATGATGCGGCGTTTGAGCGTGTGGTAAACACGCCAACGCGTGGCTTGGGTGATAAAACGTTAGAAACGATTCGTCTTGCAGCGCGTGATCGTGGTGCAACTATGTGGGAAGCAAGTGTTGCTTTGATAGAAGAGCAAGTGCTACCCGGTCGTGCTGCGGGTGCATTGAGCCGCTTTATCGAGCTGATTAATGCGCTTGAAGATGACACTTTAGAACTGAGTCTGCATGAACAAACTGACCACGTGATCAAATCGTCGGGTCTGTTTGCGATGTACGAGCAAGAGAAGGGTGAGAAGTCGAAGGCACGTATTGAGAACTTGGAAGAATTGGTAACGGCAACGCGCCAGTTTGAAAAGCCGGAAGATGCGGATGAGATGAGCATGCTGACGGCGTTCTTAACTCACGCAGCTTTGGAAGCGGGTGAAGGTCAGGCCGATGAGTTTGACGATGCGGTTCAGTTAATGACATTGCACAGTGCCAAAGGCCTAGAGTTTCCAATGGTATTCATGGTGGGTGTCGAAGAAGGCATGTTCCCAAGCCAGATGTCGGCCGAAGAAGCGGGGCGTTTAGAAGAAGAGCGTCGCTTGTGTTACGTAGGCATGACCCGTGCGATGGAGAAGCTTTACATCACTTACGCAGAAATGCGTCGTTTGTACGGTCAGGACAAGTACCACAAACCATCACGTTTTATTCGTGAGCTACCAGAAACCTGTCTGGATGAAGTGCGTATGAAAGCGCAAGTCAGTCGCCCTGCAAGCAGTGGTCGCTTTAGTCAAACCGCTGTGAAAGAGAACTTCAATGAAACTGGTTTTAGCTTGGGTTCTCGCGTGAAGCACCCTAAGTTTGGCGAAGGCACTATCATCAACTTCGAAGGAAGTGGCCCACAGAGTCGAGTTCAAGTGGCGTTTAACGGTGAAGGGATTAAGTGGTTAGTAACTGCTTACGCGCGTTTAGAGCAGCTTTAATCTATTACTTCTGCATCTAATAACCGTTCATTATTGAAAACAAAAAGAGCAGCCAATGGCTGTAATGCCAGTCAGTTAAGCTGACTGGCATTTTTTCTATTTGTCGCATATTTCTTGGGTTTCAGTTTCACCCAGCGAAGATAACTTCTATCTTCTCTTCGGGGTGGCAGGATAAACATGGATATTTTCTGTAGTAGTACTTCATAGTGTTTAGGGAGTTTCCCAGGACTCGTTAAAGGTAAAGCTGCAAAGTATTGAGTCACAGCCATGGCACTACTCGTAAAGCTTAATTGATTCGGCCAGACGCTATCTAACTTACTCGCGGCCTTTGTCATAACCTGCCTTATAAGGTTATAGGCTAACAAAATCCCCCAGAGCTCCTGTCTAACCATATCTGGGCGCTTACTTCGCAATGTATATTCACTATCAAGCAAAGTTTGCTTCATTTCCCTATAGCCTAATTCGATTTCCCAACGATAGCGATAGAGCTCTACGATGTCTTCTCCAGGAAAGCGCAACCCATCACGCATTGATGTAAGCACCTGATACTCTTTACCTTTGATGACTTTCGATACCAACCTTGCTTCTATTATCTCAGGCAGGTCACTGAACTTCTTCCTTGCCTGAAGTGATGTTTTTATAGCAACGATAGCATCACTCTGGCTGTATTTATGGACAACTTCATACTGAAAGTCTTTTCTCACAGGGAGCATCCAATGCCTTTCTTGACCTACTTTGTTCCAGCGATTAAGCAGCCCTAAAGAGTAATATCCTTTGTCAAAAATAGTCAGTGATTGATCTGGCGTTTGTTCTATAAGCTCTTCTGCGAGCCGCATTTCGCTGGTGCGATAGTCAGAGAATGCACTATCGATTAGCTGATGACTTGTAAGCTCCATCAAACAAACCATACGAACCTTAGGGTAAATATTCTCAGATGATTGATTGCGCTGCGCTTTAAACTCTTGATGATTTTCGGGTGTATCTGTCGTTCTCCAAACGACACCATCGACGGATAGAAGGTTTAGCCCACACCAAGTTTCGAAGTTAGACGATTGATAGCTATGCACTGCCATCTTCTTAAAGACTTGCTTTACACCTTCTTCGCCTAATCTCTGTCTCGCTTGAACAACAGCACTTGGTGCAACAAAGCGTTGTTTGTCTGGCAGGACAATATCGAGTTGGTTAGCAATATCCCAAACAGATTGTTGACGAAAGAGACTCATTCCAACAACAGACCAAAGTACTGCTTCTAAAGGTAACCGCCTTCTTCTAACGGTTGCTACGCCAGCTTGCTCAAAGCCTTGTTGGATAAGCTCTGGACTAAGGATGTCAGAGTATTTATCAAAGTGATGGAAGGTATTACATGACCGAAAAGTATTGGCAAGTTGGCTTTCTAAAGACATAAAAAAATCCGATATTAGTTTCCTAATATCGGATTTTGAAGCCTTTTGAGGATCGGTCAAATGATCTCACAAATTTCTTAACTGATCGGCATTACAGCCAATGGCTGCTCTTTTTTATTGTGTACCGCCTTAAGCGATCACAATACATGACTGACTAGAGGGGATCTTACAGTGCTGCAAGTGCCGCTTCGTAGTTTGGTTCTTCAGTGATCTCTGCAACCAACTCGCTGTGTGTTACCACACCTTTTTCATCCACAACGACAACTGCACGCGTTGTTAGGCTTGCTAGTGGGCCTTCAGCAATCGCTACGCCGTAGTCTGATGCGAATGTAGGAGAGCGGAAAGTCGAAGCGTGTTGAACGCCTTCAATGCCTTCTAGTTCGCAGAAGCGACCCGCAGCAAATGGTAGGTCAGCAGAAATACAAACAACCACCGTGTTCTCAAGTTCTGCCGCTTTTGCGTTGAACGTACGTACGCTCGTTGCACAAGTTGCAGTGTCGATGCTTGGGAAGATGTTTAGAACCACTTTCTTGCCTGCAAGAGAAGCAAGAGTCAGTGCAGAAAGATCGCCTGCAGTCAGTGCAAAGCTTGGTGCCTGTTCGCCAGTTTGTGGGAATGTGCCAGTTAGCGGTACAGCAGCGCCTTTGAAGGTAACGTGTGACATGAATTTGTCCTTAATTTAATTATGGTTATGAAACTAGTTGAGCCTAGTAAGACTTACGTTACTCGGAAGTGGTTAAGAAGTGAATGGTTTAAATGTCAGAATTGTAATCAAAGGTCTTTGATTTATTTGTTTTAGATGAAGAAAAGGTGAGACGACAGATAAAGAAAAACCCCGAGAGCTTGCGCTCATCGGGGTCTATAGTCTTACTCGCAGCAATCCGGCTACTAAGTGTGCTCCATGCATCAAATCCATGATAGTGTGCTGTTATCCTTCAGCGTATTCCTTTCGTCGCCTTCCTAGCGGTGTCCTTGATCTTATCCTGATCTGCCAACAATCCTCGTTAGCGCGCGTCACTTGTTCCTTGAGCGGTGTCCTTTACATCATCCTGATGTTCAGTCCTTTCCTCGTCCGGAGGTGTCCATTGTCTTTCCTTAGTAGCAACCATCCTAGTTACTATTGCGTCCATTCAATGTCCATTTCGCTATCCATGCCGATTATTCATCCTGAGTAATCGAATCTTCATCCTGAAGATAACCAAGTCCTTGGTGTTTCCTGTTCCGTGTCAGCATCCTTCCGACACCATTCATATTACCGATTCCTTATTTATCAGCAATGGTGCATAAGCGAATTTCTATATAATTATTTGAATGATAAATGTACGTATCTTTTTATTTCAATTGGTTACGATATCTAGGTGACTAATTTCGTCATCAAATATCGATATTTACTCACTGCCTTGTGAGAGATCTCGCACAAGGCAGCGAGTAAAAAGGGAGGGTTATTCCCTACTGACCAATGGCTGCACCTTCACGACGAGGGTCTGCAGCGCCTTCTAAACCATCTTTTGTGATGCGAATCGCGTGTAAACCAGAGTTAAGATCGCGAACGTTGACCTCAAATCCCATCTTTTCTAGCTCAGGTTTGAAGTTTTCCGCTGATGTTCCTTTTTCCAAATCTAGCGTACCGAAACGGTTTAGGAAGTGCGGTTGGTTGATCGCTTGCTGGATATCCATGTCCCACTGGGTATGGGCAATGATCGCTTGCGACACATAACCTATGATACGGCTGCCACCCGGAGAACCAATTGCCATGTAAGGCTTATCGTCTTGCATGATGATGGTCGGTGCCATCGAAGAGCGTGGACGTTTGCCTGGTTCTAATCGGTTCGCGATAGGCTTGCCATCGTTATGAGTTTTGAATGAGAAGTCGGTCAGTTCGTTATTCAGTAGGAAGCCTCTTACCATCAGGCGTGAGCCAAATGCATTCTCAATGGTGGTGGTCATGGATACGACATTGCCATCGCTATCGACAATATTGAAGTGGCTGGTGGACGGCAATTCAATAGATACATCTTTGCTGCGCAGCATGGCATGATCCCACGGTGGGGTACCTGATGGTGCACTGTCTAGTGCCTTTCCAGCAGTAATTAACTGGGCACGTTCCTGCAAATAGTCAGTATTCACTAACCCTTGGGTTGGCATCGGAACGTAATCTTGGTCTGCCATGTACATACCACGGTCTGCAAAGGCTAGACGAGAAGCGTCCGCTAACACTTGCCAAGATCTCGCGTCGTTTGGCCCCCATGATTTAAGATCAAACTGTTCGGTCATCGCTAAGATCTGCCCAACCGTTAATGCACCTGAACTCGGTGGTCCCATTCCGCATATATCGTAACTCTCATACGCGGAACAAACCGGTTCACGTTGCTTAATTGAATACGCATCGAAGTCTTTCTGTGCCAATACGCCAGGATTACCTTTGGCGGTTTGAACTGTATTGATGATGTCAGCGGAAATTTCGCCTTGATAGAAAGCCTTAGCACCATCTTTTGAGATAGCGTTTAACGTTGCCGCGTATTCTGGGTTCTTAAGTAGCGTACCTGCAGTTTTCGGGCTGCCATCGGCATTAAAGAAGTAGGCTTTGGTTGTGGCAAAGCGGCTTAGTCTTTCTTGGTCATTTTCAATCAAGGTGGCTAAACGTGGACTGATGGTAAAACCTTTCTCAGCCAGTTGAGCGATAGGTTTGATTAGGGATGACCATTCTAATTTTCCGTATTTCTGGTGAGTGTCCCACAATAGTTGGACTGTACCCGGTGTAGCAACAGAACGACCACCAACTACGGCATCATAAAACTTAAGTGGTTGACCGTTTTCGTCTTGGAACAGACGTGGTGTTGCATCAAGTGGTGCGGTTTCACGGCCATCGTAGGTTTTGAGTTGCTTGTCCTTGCCATCAAAATAAACAAGGAACGCGCCACCACCAATACCTGATGACTGAGGTTCCACTAAGCCAAGCATAAGCTGCACAGCAACCATGGCGTCAATCGCGTTACCACCACGAGCAAGTACATCGGCTCCCGCTTGGGTCGCCAGTGGGTTAGCCGCAGTGACCATCCAGTCGTTGGCTTTAACGAGTTGTTTGGTTTCTAAACCACTACTTTGTTCGGGAGCGACGGAATCGGCAGCTTGATTTGCCCAACTGACGTGAGAGGCAAAAAGTAGGGTAGAAGTGGCGAGGGTTGTTAGTTTTGTTTTCCACTGCATGATCTTCTCCTTTTAATATGCAGAGCTAGATTGGCAGTGGAAAGATAAGATAGCCAGTATGTTGTTAACGAATTGTAATCTTGATTCGAATTTAAGCGATTAAACCAGACAACGACTGCCAAAGAATACTCAGGCCAATCAGGCTGAATACCACGCCACATAAGCCATCAATGTATACCGTTGCTTCGCTCAGCTTTTTCTGCAGTGCTTTAGTTGAAAGCATCCAAGCCAGTAGCGAGAACCAGAATAGCGAAAGGCCGAATAGGATAAGCAGAGCAAAGCCTTTACCGGATAGAGACATGTCGGCAGGTACTAGGCTCGACATCAAGCTGATAAAGAACACTAATGCTTTTGGGTTGAGAATATTGGTCGCAAAGCCTTTCGAAAATGCTTGGCGCTTGTTGGTTAGAATTAGATCTTTCGAATTGACCGTATCGTCGTCATCGTCGTGGTTCTGAATGATTTGCCAGGTTGCTTTAAGTGCACCGTAGCCTAAGTACAGCAAGTAGCTACCGCCAGCCAATTGGATAATGGCAAATATGGTTGGTTGCTGGTGGACTAGGTAACTGATTCCCGTCAAGCTCAGTAACGAATGCAGCAAGATTCCGCAAGATAAACCAAGCGCAATGTACAAGCCTGTCTGGCGCCCGTGACGCGTCGCATTTTGCACGACTAACGCAAAGTCTGGGCCGGGGCTCATCAAAGCGATGAAGTGGATAGAGGCGAGGGTGATCAGTATGGTGACTTCGTTCATGTCAGTTCTCAATAACGTTGCCGCTATTTTTAAATAAGTAATCGTATTGAGCGTAGCTTACCGTGATTTGAAATCGAGCAATTGTAAATTATCAACACTTAGTTGATTTGTGAGGGTGGTACACCGAATGTGGTTTTGAACGCCTTGGAGAAGTGTGCTTGATCATAGAAGCCCACTTGGTGCGCGACTTTGGTACCACATATCCCAGACTTAATCAGGCGCATGCTCTGCTCCATGCGTAAACGGCTCAGCCAAGCGTATGGGGTAATGCCCATCTTGTTTTTAAAGTGGCGTTGAAACTGTGTGGTGGTGAGATCGCACAATTCAGACAGCTGCTCTAGGCGTACCGGTTGGTCGAGGTTTGCCATCAAATAGTCTTTTAGCGTGTTAACCGACTGAGTACCAAGTTGCACCTGAGTTTTCGATCCAAACTGAGCGTAACGATCAACTATTGTCGAGAATCCTTCGAACGGTAGGCAATCTTGAGCGAGTTGGCTGATGTTTGGATTGATAAGTAGCCCATGAAGGTTGCACAATTGTAAAAAAGTCGCTTGATCGGAGAGGATCAACTCCGAGAAGCCTAAAGCGTGACCATTTCCGCTGTGATCGGCAAGATCGCCCAACCATTGCGGCGAGACAGCAAACACACTCACTTGGTAGCCAGATTCTAGCTTTGAATGGCCATCGTGCAGTTCATCAGGTGGCATGATAACAACTTGGCCAGCACCAACATGGTGGCTCGTCCCTTTATAGGCGAATTTTTGCTGCCCTTGGGTAATCAAACCGATGTGAAAGTCCAAATGATAGTGGCGCTGAAAGGCAAACTCTTGGTATTGAGCTTGGATCAGGCTGATATCTTGGCTAGGTGTCGAATAGTAGTGGACTTTATCCATGGCATAAAAAAGCTTGGTTAAATTATCATCAATTCAACCAAGCTTATCTTCGTATTCAGCGATTGTCTTGTAAAAAACGATCAGTACTAGTGGTTTCTGACAGAGTTTTTATAGGGTCGATCCTTTAAAGAGAAAGAGAATAAAAGCTTTTTCTGATTATTGAAGTGTCGTGATACTAATAACCGACCACTTTGAGTTCTTGGAAGTTATTCCATAGAACTAAGCTTGAAACATCGCCATTATTACCGTTACAAGTGAGGCGAATAAACTTAACCGATGCTCTATTAACGGCTTGTTCCACCAAATTGGTTGTGGTTCCAGGCGTCAAGACGTTGGTTACCAGACCGAAGTTGATGCCATCGCTACTCACTTCGAGATCAAATAGGTATTGTCGAACATCCCCTTTAGCTTGAGAGTAGAGAAGCTTAGTGACGTTCGCTGCCGTGCTAAGTTCAATTAGATATTGAATACCTTGCCCTTTCGCCGTCCACTTGGTTGTACTGTCTCCGTCTACGGCCATTTGCGGTGTATGGTCGACGCGAGTTTCAGTGGCACTGACGTTGGCAATGGATAGTTCGTTTTCCTGTCCTTCCTGATGATAGTCTCCCAGAACGCCAAGATATCGACTAGCAAATGGATTGCTGTTGGCTGGCGAAAGCGAAGGGAAAATGACATCCACACCTTGTTCACTCAACCCCATCCAACGACATAAGGTCGCAGCAAGTTGTTCTGAGGATTGGCTCGGGATAAATTTATTGCCCCAAGCATCTTGACCATCTTTGATAAATTCGGGGTATCGCCCATAGCTGTTACCTCCATTGACGGCATTACCGACCACTAGTTGATTACTTCCCCAACCATGGTCGGTGCCTGATTTACTGTTGTTTTCTATGGTTCGCCCAAAATCTGACATGGTCGATGTCACAACACTGTCTTCCAAGCCAAGTTCAGCAAGAGAGGCATGGAAAGCGCTAACGGCTTGGTCGATGGTAGAAAGAAGCCCATCATGGCGTCCTCGTTGGTTGCTGTGATTATCAAATCCACCAATATTAACAAAAAAGACCTGACGGCTATGACCGAGATCGGATGATGCTTGGATCATTCGTCTGACCATTTTTAGCTGTGAGCCTAATGAGCTACTTGGAATGGAGCCGTCTTCTGGGTATGAATCGAGCACGAGTTGGATTTCCTGCTGGAAATCTAATATGCCTTTCAGCCGTTTTGTATACTCTTGTTTGAACGGTGAACCGTAAGGTGCATTAACTAATTTGATGAAGTTATTGTTTATTGCACTTGAATGCCCAAGAGCATCCATAGCTCTTACACCACCAGAAGACATTGAGATATCTTTAGAATTTGCGCCAGTTAATAGTTCATTTCCAGCAAATGAAATGGAGTCGGAAATGATCGCTGTTTCACTGCGAAGGACATCCATCATCATTCCTGCCCAACCGTAGCTATGGTAACCATTATCTCCCCAACTCGACTGCCAAGCGGCTTGTTGTTTATTGTGGGCCCCAAGATTCGATGGCTTCCTGACATCGTAAAGGTTGGATTTGTTGGTTGGCTCTACTAATGGTCCTACGTTAACTATGGCTGCGGCTTGGCCTGAACTCATCATGCTGGCAAGGTTAGACATGCTGGCGTTGATGCCAAGCGCTTGCCCAGATTCTGTGCTTGGAATAGCTAAGATTTCAGAGCTGGCGAGTTGGATGTTTGGTCTCGCGGTTTGGTAGTTACTTTGGTTGTTAGCGTCGGTAGGCACGATCATATTGAACGAGTCATTTCCGCCATGTAAGAAAAGACAGATTAACGCTTTATATCCACCTTGTTCATTAGCAAAGGCGCTGCTGACTGGGATGGATAAAGAGAGTGGGACCATCCCAGATACGGCTGTACCTGAGGCACCTTTGAGAAAACTTCTGCGTGTAATTGACATAATCTACTCCTGAACCATGAAATCGGGTGAAATGAACGCCATGAACAGCATCTTGGGTACTGCGTAATATTTGTTCCCATGACCGTGATAGATAGTGGATAGTAGGTCAGTAATTTCCTGGGATGCTTGTCCATTGAGAATGCGTAAATTAATCGCTTGAATAAGCTCAGTTTCATTTTCTGCCCTCGCTAAATCTTCTAAATCAGAAGGAGCAATATAGAGCTCTTTATTGTTGTTGCTATTTCCACGGTTCTGCCCAAAGTCTTTGAGTGTTCTGTAAAAAATGTTGTTCATGTCGATAAGTTGATTCCAGTCAATAATCTCTAACTCGGGTGCTGTTAGGCCTGCATCTGCAAGCGCGCCTTGTGGGCTGTGACTCGGCTGATAAAAATTAAATACCGAATTAGACCCAAGTGGGTACTGATTAAAGCTTTCTTTATAGTTCATTGGGTCATAAACAATATCTCCGCTGCCACCTACGTACGCTTCCATTGCTCTATAGAGATAGGTCATCGCTAGGATAGGCTCTCTGACTTTGGTGACATTGATATCACTAGTTTTGAGTAACTCTGAGTCGGTTAAAATTGCTTTGATCACCGAGCCTAAATTTCCACCTGAATTAATAAATTCAGCGGATACGCGAGAAACGTACGCTTGAGTTGGGTTGGAGGTCGTTAACTGTTTAATCAGCATTATTGAAATAAAAGGCGCGACATTGGTATGGGTGGTGATTTGGGCAATGAATTGGTCAAGATCTTCTTCAGCAGTTTGGCCGGGAGGGTAATACTGACCAAGTACCCATTTTTCATCCATGTCATGCAGTGAGTTGTCTGCAGTCATGGGTTCAAGCGTATTGTTATTGGTGATATCCCAACCGGTACAGACTCTTGCAGCACCTTCTACATCGACATCATCATACGTCTCGATAACGCTACCATCTGGGTAAGTGGCTTGAGTTCCATCTTGGTTTAACTCATAAAGCCCAATGGTAAAGAGTTGCATGACTTCTCTGGCGTAATTCTGATCGGGCGCTTGTCCGGTCACGCTTTCCGGTTTATTACCATTCATGGTGAGATACTGTCCCATAGCAGGAGAGAGAGTGATGTGCTTAAGTAGCGTAGCAAATGATTCAAAGGCATTGTCGGCAAGCAAATCATAGTAATTTGCTAACGCTTCTGGATCGGTAGCAAGGTTGGCATCTTTTTCACTGACTACAAATATTTGACTTAGCGCGAACGCGATCCGTTGACGTAGTTGTGCTTCGTCCCATAACGCAGTGTCAAACCATGCCCCTACACGACACTCCTGATTTGGGTTGGTGAGATTCCTTCGGTTCGCTTGATGATAAGTTCGCTCAAGATGGCGCATGTAGGGTTTAGCAATTTGTTGATCTATCCAATAAGAACGATCGTCTTGTTCTTTAAACGCATTTAACTCCGATTGACGAACCCCCATGGTTGCCAAGTCTAAGAATCGAGAAGCCTGTTGGTGAGTTAAGTTATCCATATGATTTCCTCTAGCCAAATAGTGATCCCCAGAAAATGAATAGCTGGTTTCCAGTTATATTTCTGGTGTATTAAGGATTAGTTGCTAGAAGGAGGTGAATCTAGTCAGAAGTTGAGGGCTTCCCGAGAGTGTGAACCTGTGTGAAAACCCCAATGAAATGCTCGGTGTTTCATATTAAAATGTTGAAGTGGAATGCTATCTATGTGTATGAATTTACTGGATAGATCAATTCGGTGAATGTCACTTAGAGTTACTTTGAGTCATTTGTTGTGAGTGGGCTGTAGCAGGGCTTATAGCTAAAGGGGGGCGAGCTTGGTGTGATTACCAAGCTCTGATTTGATGTTTAGGTTGATTATACGCTTGAGGTTAGAGCTGCTTTTTGCTCTTTTTATTCGCTCGATACGCATCAAAGGTAAAGACAAGCAGCGCGCCCCAGATAAAGGCGAAGGTGACTACTTTATCTTGGGTGAATGCTTCTCCATAAATCAGCACGGCCAGCAGTAGCATCAAGCTTGGGCCTATGTACTGGAAGAAACCGAGTGTCGATAGCTTCAAGCGAGTTGCAGCGCCAGTAAAACACAGCAGTGGAATGGTTGTAATAACACCTGCAGCAATCAGTAATAGGTTGAGTTGCATCGGGTTTATTGATAAGTCTGAAGTTGGGCTATCAGCAATAAACAGTAAGTAGGTAGCTGCGAGAGGTAGCATCACCAGAGTTTCAATGAACAATCCTGTTTGCGCTTCTAAGCTGACTTTCTTACGTAGCAAGCCATAAAAACCAAAGCTGAAGGCTAGGGCAATGGCGACGATCGGCACTGAGCCAAATGCAATCAGTTGGACTAATACACCAATGGCAGCCAGAGCAACCGCAAACCATTGTAGTTTACGCAAGCGTTCGCCTAGGAAGAGCATACCGAGCAACACGTTAATCAGCGGGTTGATGTAATACCCTAAACTGGCATCAAGCATGTGATTGGAGTTGACCGCCCAGATAAAGATCAGCCAGTTGGCACCCACTAAAGTAGAGGTCGCCACCAAATAGAGCATTTTTGGTTTTGATGTCAAGGTGTCGCGAACTTTACGCCAGCTGCGGCCAATGTGTAGTAAAAAAGCGAGTAGGAAAAAAGACCATACTACACGGTGGCTAAGGATCTCTAACGGGGAAACGTCACTTAAAGATTTGAAATATATAGGGGCGATACCCCACATGGTGTAAGCACCGACAGCAAGCAAAATACCTTGGCGCGTACGTTGTTGTTCTTCTGGAGTCATGCATCTTTCTCTAGCACAGAGTGCTTATTAATAAGATTTATAAGAGAGTTGGTCAGTATAGGAGCGATAACCCTTTTCACCTAACAATTTGCGGTTTAATTCACCAGCGTTCCCCTCTACAATGTGCGACTTGCTTGCCGAAGATGCTTGCTGATTTCATACCTCGATTAGGAACCACAATGACCGCCACTCTGATTGCTGAGCAAATACCAACTCCCGCGAATGATGCGCAAACCATCTTACAAGATGTGTTTGGCTATCAAAGCTTTCGCGATGGTCAGCAAGAGGTCATTGACCTGGCCGTTGAAGGCAAAGACAGCTTGGTGATAATGCCAACCGGTGGTGGTAAATCACTGTGTTACCAAATCCCCGCCTTGGTTCGTGAAGGTCTGACTCTGGTTATCTCACCGCTGATCTCGCTGATGAAAGACCAAGTCGACCAACTGAAGGCCAATGGTGTTGCAGCTGAGTGTATTAACTCTTCCATGCCCCGTGACCAGTTGCTGAATGTGTTCAATCGTATGAATTCAGGCCAATTGAAGATGGTTTACGTATCACCAGAGCGTGTGTTGATGCGTGACTTTATCGAGCGTCTGCAAGGTTTACCGCTTTCGATGATTGCGGTAGACGAGGCGCACTGTATCTCTCAATGGGGACATGACTTCCGCCCGGAATACGCATCATTAGGTCAACTTAAGCAATATTTCCCGCATGTGCCTTATATGGCGCTGACGGCAACCGCTGATGATGCAACACGTAAAGACATTATTTCGCGTCTGCAGCTGGTGGATCCACATACCTACTTGGGCAGCTTCGACCGTCCTAACATTCGCTACAACCTCGTCGAGAAGCATAAGCCCGTGTCACAGGTGGTTCGCTACTTAGAAACACAGAAAGGCAATTGCGGCATTATCTATTGTGGTAGCCGTAAGAAAGTGGAGATGGTGACTGAGAAGCTGTGCAACAACGGTATTCGCGCCGCGGGTTATCACGCTGGTATGGACACCGATGAGCGTGCTTACGTTCAAGAAGCCTTCCAACGTGATGATATTCAGATCGTTGTCGCGACTGTAGCTTTCGGTATGGGTATCAACAAACCCAATGTGCGCTTTGTGGTGCACTTTGATATCCCGCGCAACATTGAATCTTACTATCAAGAGACAGGCCGTGCGGGTCGTGATGGCTTGCCTGCTGAAGCTATGATGTTGTTTGATCCGGCTGATATGGGTTGGCTACGTCGTATGCTGGATGAGAAGGAAGAAGGCCCACAAAAACAAGTTGAGATGCACAAGCTAAACGCGATGAGTGCCTTTGCTGAAGCACAAACCTGTCGTCGTCAGGTTCTGCTTAACTACTTTGGTGAATATCGTGAGAAGCAATGTGGCAACTGCGATATCTGCCTCGATCCACCCAAGCATTTTGATGCGACCCAAGAAGCGCAGAAGGCATTGTCTTGTGTGTACCGTGTGAATCAGTCGTTCGGTATGGGCTATGTGGTTGAAGTGATGCGCGGTATGCAGAACATCCGTGTCCGCGATAATGGTCATGACAAGCTCTCTACCTATGGCATTGGCCGCGACCACAGCCATGATTACTGGATCAGTATCTTCCGTCAGTTAATCCATAAAGGTTTGTTGTTCCAGAACATCACCCGTAATTCGACTTTACAGTTAACAGAAGAAGCGCGTCCGCTACTGCGTGGTGAGATGTCTTTGGAATTGGCGGTGCCTCGTTTGGATACGGCGGTGCGTAATGCTAAGTCCGATAAACTCAGCAGCAAGAATTACGATAAGAAGTTGTTTGCCAAACTGCGTAAGCTGCGTAAGTCGATTGCTGATGAAGATGGTTTGCCACCTTATGTGGTATTCAGTGATGCGACCTTGATTGATATGGCTGAAGTACTGCCTACCTCATACGGTGAGATGCTGGCGGTTAACGGTGTTGGTCAGCGTAAACTCGATAAGTACGCAGACCCATTCTTAGATTTGATTCAAGAACACATCACGACACACGGCTAATTTTCAGGATCGTTTTCAGATAAGTCATAGTTTATAAAAACGATTGGATCATAGAACAAGAATAAGGTTGATAGGGACATGACGACACCAACAGAATTTGGCTTAAGAGAGTATTTGGCTGAGGAAGGACGTTTATTGATTACGTCTCCAAGTTTTGATTTTGATTCTTATGAAGTATTAGGTGAAAAGCTAGTGGCATTGTTATCTGCTTCTGTGGTTGAAAAACAATGGGACGCTGACATGCACTCTTGGTTGATTGATTTTGAAGATTGTCGGATGTTCTTAAAGTCTGAGCATTACAGTGAATCAATCTGGTTTGAGTCGCTAAACGCTGAAGAAAGCAGAGAAGAGTTTGATTATCTCGCGACGCTTTTCAAACGCGGTTTTTAACTTCGCTCACCAATAAAAGTGAGAATAAACGTTTGCGTCTGTTCTCACCATTGCAGCCAATATTGATTAATGTATAATCGCCCGCCGCTCGATAGAGCAAATTTTAGAAACATTTTAAATTCACATTATTGGTAAGAGCTTTCTTAGTTTATTCGAAGAAATGACTCGATTTGGGTTCCCTCACCCCCAAACCAAACTAAAAAGGTACAGCATGAGTAACTTTACCCCTGCGCAACAGCGCAAAGCCCTAGCACTATTAGTTTTGTTCCATTTAGTCATCATTGCGTCAAGCAACTATCTGGTTCAGCTACCTTTTACCGTTTTCGGTATGCACACCACTTGGGGTGCTTTCACTTTCCCGTTTATCTTCCTAGCGACTGATCTGACTGTACGCATTTTTGGTGCGCAGCTTGCTCGTAAAATCATTTTCTTAGTGATGCTACCTGCACTGGCAGTTTCTTACTTTTTGTCAGTGGTGTTCTTTGAAGGTTCATTCCAAGGGTTTAACCAACTAGGCGAGTTCAACCTGTTTGTTGCACGTATCGCCGCGGCGAGCTTCATGGCTTACCTGCTTGGTCAGATTTTGGATGTGCATGTTTTCAACCGCTTACGTCAGCTTAAACAGTGGTGGGTTGCCCCAACGTGTTCAACGTTGTTCGGTAATGCGATTGATACCATCGCTTTCTTTGCGATTGCTTTCTACCAAAGCCCAGATCCATTCATGGCTGAACACTGGACTGAGATTGCACTGGTTGATTACGGCTTCAAACTTATCATCAGCTTAGGTTTATTCGTTCCGATGTACGGCGTGCTTTTGAACTACATCGTTAAAAAGCTGACGGCGGTAAACCCAGACTTTAAAGCGACAGGCGTGAACGTTTAAGGATTCAGGTTAGAAACGCATTAATGCCAAGATAAGAAAAAGCCCAAGTTAGTCTACTAACTTGGGCTTTTTTAATGTCTAGCGTCAGATATTAATATCAGAGGCATTCAATATTCAGTGGCCAGCCAATATCGGTTTGTCTATTCGACTCGATATCTAGTTCTGCAGCAGTAAGCGGGTTATCTGCTAACCATTGCTTAGAAAGCGTTAAAGTTAGATTGTTATCATCCGTCGTCAGCTTGAACTCAGGTTCTAGCGCTGGATTACGACGGTGAGTCAACAAAATAGCCAAACGCAGAATACGTAAGATACGTTTGCTACTCGTTCCTGAGATTGCGTGCTGCTCTGGCAATGAGGTTAACTGCTCGCGGTAGCGACGAGTTAACTCACCCAAGTAGTGCTTTTGCGCTCGAGTAAAGCCTGGTAGGTCTAAGTTCTGCAGTAGGTAAGCGCTGTGCTCGCCGCCTTTTTTGAAATCGATGGTTAAACCAATCTCATGAAGCTTAGCTGCAGTTTGCAGTAGGACACCAGCTTGAGGTTCTGAAACCCACGCTTCGGCGCCCGCTTGATCTAACAGCGTTTGTGCAACTACAGCAACTTGTTCACCGTAGCTTACGTCCATTTGATAGCGCGATTGAACACTCTTGATGGTACGTGCACGGATGTCTTCTTGGCGCAGCTCATCAACCATCTCGTAGGCTAGGCCTTCACGGAGTGCACCGCCTGCGAGTGTCATTGAATCTATTTCAAGCAACTCAAAAATAGCAATAAGAATAGAAAGGCCACTCGGGAACACTAATGCGCGTTCAAGAGTCAGTCCTTCGATTTCTAGCTCTTCCAAGCGCTCAGTAATCATGGCTTGTTTTTGTAGGCGCTTAAGTTTGGCATGAGTAATTACTTCATCCATGCCTTGAGCCAACATGATTTCTTGCAGTGCCTGAACAGTACCACTGGCACCCACACACACATCCCATCCGATATCAGTGTAGCTATCGAGGATAGGAGCTAACGTCGACTTCGCCGCTTCAATGGCGTTGTTAAAGTTAGTTGCGGTTAATTGGCGATCTTTAAAGTGGCGCTCAAGCCAAGTAACACAGCCCATCTTTAGGCTGGTTAGTGCTTTCGCTGAGAAGCCTTCACCAATGATCATCTCGGTGCTTGCGCCACCAATATCAACAACCAGTCGGCGGCCGCTGCCACCAGAAGTGTGCGCTACGCCTTTATAGATAGTCGCAGCTTCTTCTTCACCAGAGATAACATTGATGTCGTAACCAAGGATCTGGTTCGCTTTCTTTAGAAAGATATCCACATTGATAGCGGTACGTAGGGTCGCTGTACCGACAATGCGGATATTTTCTTTCGGAATATCTTGCAGTCGCTCTGCAAAGAGACTCAAACAGTCCCAACCGCGCTGCATGGCTTCAGTACTAAGCGCATTATTTTCATCTAAGCCTGCAGCTAAACGCACTTTGCGCTTAATTTTAGCCATGGTTTGTACGCTGCCATCGATATGACGCACAACGAGCATATGAAAACTGTTCGACCCGAGGTCGATTGCAGCGTAAAGCGGGGGTGACACTGTTTGACTCATAAGCGACTAAGCTTCCTTGTTATGACGCGGTTGGCGTGGGCGACGGTTTTGGTTTGGCTTACGGTTACCGTTGCGTGGGCCATTGTTGTTTGAACGGCGCTGTTGCGGGTTACGTGTGCGTAAGCGCAATGGTGCTGGTAGATCTTCTAGTAGTGCAGAAGAGTCGTAGTCAGACACAGGGATAGCGTGCTCAATGTATTCTTCGATTGGTGGCAAGTTGATTGCGTAATCTTCACAAGCAAAGCTGATCGAGTGACCACTTGCGCCAGCACGACCTGTACGGCCGATACGGTGAACGTAATCTTCACAGTCGTCTGGTAGGTCGAAGTTGAATACGTGTGTTACTTGAGGAATGTGTAGGCCACGTGCTGCAACGTCGGTTGCGACAAGCAGGTCAACATCACCTTTAGTGAATTGCTCAAGAATCTTTTCACGTTTCTTTT
Source organism: Vibrio sp. 10N.286.51.C3 (assembly GCF_003050065.1). NCBI lineage: Bacteria > Pseudomonadati > Pseudomonadota > Gammaproteobacteria > Vibrionales > Vibrionaceae > Vibrio > Vibrio sp. 10N.286.51.C3. Next base: position 35,216 of record NZ_PIGC01000028.1, read on the forward strand.
GAGGAACATCGCCAGTTAGCAGGCCAACGCGGTGACCATCTGCAGCTAGGTGACCCCAAACAGACTCACACTTGTGTTTAGTGTTAGCGAAGATGATAGCGCGCTCTGGCCATTCTTCTTCAACTAGCGTCTGTAGCAGTGCCATTTTGTGTTCGTTTGATGGGTAGAATAGCTCTTCCTGAATACGGTGACCTGTTTTACGCTCTGGCTCAACAACAACATGCTCTGGGTTGTGCATGTGTTCGAACGCTAGTTCTTGTACGCGGTAAGACAATGTCGCAGAGAACAGCATGTTCAGGCGATCTTTTGGCTCAGGCATACGGCGGAACAAGAAGCGGATGTCTTTGATGAAACCAAGATCGAACATGCGATCGGCTTCGTCAAGAACAACAGCTTGAATGTGGTTAAGGTTAAATACCTTTTGCTTGTAGAAATCGATGATGCGGCCAGTCGTACCAATTAAGATATCTGCGCCTTCTTCGATCTTACCTAGTTGCTTGTCGTAGCTTTCGCCACCGTAAGCAAGTGCTGCCTTGATACCTGTGCTTTCAACCAGAGAGTCAGCATCGTTGTAGATCTGAATCGCGAGTTCACGCGTTGGTGCCATAATAATCGCACGTGGCTGGTTAGGCTTACGCCCTTCATGCTCAGGTGTTTTTAGCAGGTGGTTAAAAGTAGCAGTAAGAAACGCAAGCGTTTTACCAGTACCCGTTTGGGCCTGGCCTGCAATGTCTTGGCCGGTGAGCAGTACCGGGAGCGCCAAGGCTTGGATAGGGGTACAATAATCGAACCCTTTTTTCTCCAATCCTTCAATGACTTGCGGAAGTAAATCCAAGTCGGCGAACTTTTGCTCTGTGATATGCGTCTTTTTCATTGCTATAGAATATCAGCTTAAGCTTGCAATACGAAAGTAAATACATTCCAATAGGGCATCTATTTACTGGTTATCATCCAACCAGTTCTAAAAAACACATTGGAGTGGAAGATGAGTGATAAGATTTTGCAGCTAACTGATGACGGTTTTGATAACGATGTAATCAACGCTGCAGGCCCTGTTCTTGTTGATTTTTGGGCAGAATGGTGTGGTCCATGTAAAATGATTGCGCCGATTCTTGACGAAATCGCAGACGAGTACGAAGGCAAGCTCACAATCGGTAAATTAAATATCGACCAAAATGCTGGTACTCCACCAAAATTTGGTATTCGCGGCATTCCAACGCTACTTCTTTTCAAAGATGGCGGCGTAGCAGCGACTAAAGTTGGTGCATTATCTAAAACTCAACTTAAAGAGTTCTTAGACGCTAACCTTTAATCAGGTCAGCATTTGAAAAGAAACCGTGCAGTTAACAAATGCGCGGTTTTGTTTTTTCTAAGCTATGGACTAGTCTTAGTTTTAGTGCTAATTTATCGCACGTTAATTGAACGAATTTCTCTTCTTGGTCGATCCTGTGACCAAATCCTTCTTAACTTAAGAAAACAGATCCTATTTTGACTAAACAAACTTCCACCACTATGAATCTTACTGAACTGAAGAACAGACCTGTGTCTGAGCTTGTTAAACTTAGCGAAAGCTTAGGTCTTGAAAATCAAGCTCGCCTAAGAAAACAAGACATTATCTTCTCCATCCTTAAAGCGCATGCAAAAAGTGGTGAAGACATCTTTGGTGATGGTGTTCTAGAAATTCTTCAAGACGGTTTTGGTTTCCTACGTAGCGCCGACAGTTCATACCTGGCTGGCCCAGATGATATCTACGTATCTCCAAGCCAAATTCGTCGTTTTAACCTTCGCACAGGTGACTCTATTGGCGGTAAAATCCGTCCACCTAAAGATGGCGAACGTTACTTTGCACTGCTTAAAGTAAACACGGTTAACTACGACAAGCCAGACAACGCTCGTAACAAGATTCTTTTCGAAAACCTTACTCCTCTTCACGCCAACGAACGTATGGTGATGGAAGCGGGTAATGGCGCAACTGAAGATATTACGGCTCGTATTCTTGACCTTGCATCTCCGATTGGTAAAGGTCAGCGTGGTCTGATTGTTGCTCCGCCTAAAGCGGGTAAGACAATGCTTCTGCAAAACATTGCTCAAAGCATTGCTCGTAACCACCCTGAGTGTGAACTAATGGTTCTGCTTATCGATGAGCGTCCAGAAGAAGTAACGGAAATGCAGCGTCTAGTTAAAGGCGAAGTAGTTGCTTCAACATTCGATGAGCCAGCATCTCGCCACGTACAAGTTGCAGAAATGGTTATCGAGAAAGCGAAACGCCTTGTTGAACACAAGAAAGACGTAGTTATCCTACTGGATTCTATTACTCGTCTAGCTCGTGCTTACAACACTGTGATCCCTTCATCAGGTAAAGTTCTTACTGGTGGTGTTGACGCGAATGCTCTACATCGTCCAAAGCGTTTCTTCGGTGCGGCACGTAACGTAGAAGAAGGCGGTAGCTTAACGATCATCGCAACAGCACTGGTTGATACTGGTTCTAAGATGGATGAAGTTATCTACGAAGAATTCAAAGGTACAGGTAACATGGAACTGCACCTTAACCGTAAGATTGCTGAAAAGCGCGTATTCCCAGCTATCGACTTCAATCGTTCTGGTACTCGTCGTGAAGAGCTTCTTACCAAGAACGATGAACTACAGAAGATGTGGATCCTGCGTAAGATTGTTCACCCAATGGGCGAAATCGATGCAATGGAATTCCTTATCGACAAGCTAGCAATGACCAAAACGAACGATGAGTTCTTTGACGCAATGCGTCGTCAGTAATATTGATTAGCTGATCGTTATTTAATAAGCGCTGCCCTCGGGTGGCGCTTTTTATTTGCATTTTGTAGCGGTAGCTTGCAGAATGAGCAAAAGTGTTACAAGGAAGTTAAAATGCAACATGGACTGTTGTCATCATTACTCTTGTCTACTTCACTGTTATTTTCACCGGTTGGTATGAGTTATGCCACCGAGATGTCTCCACTTACAGTAGAGTCTTGGCTTGAGAATGATCAAGTAAAACTGAAAACTGCTGAACTAATCGAGCTTGTCGTACGTGACGAAGTCAATTCACTACGCTTTGCGCTTGAGCGCCTGACATTTCCCCAGCAAGAGGTGGCTCGTTACCAACTCTTGAAGAAGCTTGAACAGCAAAAAATCGTACTCACACCCAAGATGTCTATCTTCATCGAGCAGCAACTCGCTATCACGCCCACTTATCAAGTATTAGAGCGTGGAGATGGTTACGAGTTTACGGTACCTGCCTTTAATTATCCTTCAATTGCTAATCGTCTCATCAAGCAGTGGCGTCAAGATCAGAAGACACTGGTGTTTGTGCTAGATGCAGAGAAGCAGGACCTCGACTTAAAAGAGTGGTTATCTGGATCTGAACATCAAGTTCAAACGCGAGAAGCGCTGCTCATTAGAGAGCTAGATAGTTTGTCTCCTGAAGCGGTTGGTTATCTAACTAAGCAACTCACCGCATCTTCTATTGTTAGCTGGTTACCTTCCACTGAGGTGGTGGTTCGATTAGCGCAAGTGAGCGAAGATCCAGAGGCCTATAAGATTTTATGGCGAATGAAGGCCGATTATCATAGCCAAGCTGAGCTAGTTCGCCTTGCTGACACCAAACAAGCGTTCGCGTTAGAACAAGTAATGGCTGCGACTAAAAATCCGCGTTTGAAAGATGAAGCGATTACCTTGCTCACTAAGGTTAACCCGTTATCAGAAGAGGTGAAGCAGTTTCTTGTCTCTAGGATGGCGATTGCCGATGAAGCCCCATTAGTCGCGCGTGAACTCGCCAAACAAGGTCATACGCGATGGTTGCAAGATCTCGTCAATGATAACCCTCAGGTGAAGAGCTCTTTGATCGAGCAAGCATTACCGTAAAGTGGATTTTGCCTCTCAATAACCACACTAAAAAGGGGGATCTCAGTGTCACCCTTTTTGATATACTGAGCGCAGAATAATCAGCATGTAGAAGTCCTATGAGTTTTAAAGATTTACGTGATTTTATCGACCATCTTGAAAGTATTGGTCAGTTGAAACGCATTTCTCACCCAGTCGATCCAGACTATGAAATGACCGAGATTAGCGACCGTACTCTACGTGCTGGTGGCCCGGCTCTTTTGTTTGAAAATCCAGTAGGCTATGACATGCCTGTTTTGACTAATCTATTTGGTACACCTAATCGGGTTGCTATTGGTATGGGGCGTCAGGAAGTCAAAGAACTGCGCGAAGTGGGTAAGTTGCTTGCTTACCTAAAAGAACCAGAGCCACCAAAAGGCTTTAAAGACGCTCTTGATAAACTGCCTGTGTTTAAGCAAGTCTTAAACATGCCAGCTAAACGCCTTCGCAAAGCGGCTTGCCAACAAGTGGTATGGCAACGCGATGACGTCGACTTAGATAAAATCCCCGTGATGAGCTGTTGGGCTGACGATGTCGCGCCATTGCTAACGTGGGGATTAACGGTTACTCGTGGTCCGAACAAGAAACGCCAAAACTTAGGTATCTATCGTCAGCAGAAGATCGGTAAGAACAAAATCATCATGCGTTGGTTAGCCCACCGTGGTGGCGCGCTGGATCTACGCGATTGGATAGAAACCAACCCAGGTAAACCATTTCCGGTATCGGTAGCATTTGGTGCCGACCCTGCCACCATTCTTGGTGCGGTTACGCCAGTGCCGGATACTTTATCTGAGTACGCGTTTGCAGGCTTACTACGTGGTAGTAAAACTGAGGTCGTTAAATCAATCAGCAACGACTTAGAGGTTCCTGCAAGTGCGGAAATCGTGATGGAAGGTTACATCGACCCGAATGAATTTGCGGATGAAGGGCCTTACGGAGACCATACTGGTTACTACAACGAGAAAGAAAAGCACCATGTGTTTACTATTACTCATGTAACTATGCGCGAAAACCCTATCTATCACAGCACCTATACTGGCCGTCCACCTGATGAGCCTGCGGTATTGGGTGTTGCACTAAATGAAGTGTTTGTGCCTATTCTTCAAAAGCAGTTCCCAGAGATTGAAGATTTTTATCTACCGCCTGAAGGTTGTTCGTACCGAATGGCAGTCGTGACCATGAAGAAGCAATACCCAGGTCACGCCAAGCGAGTGATGATGGGTGTATGGTCTTTCTTACGCCAATTCATGTACACCAAATTTGTATTGGTGTGCGATGAAGATGTCAATGCACGCGATTGGTCTCAAGTAACCGCAGCGATGTGCGAACATATGGATCCGTCACGCGATAGCTTGATGATAGAGAACACGCCGATCGATTCATTGGATTTCGCATCGCCCGTGGTTGGGTTAGGTTCTAAGATGGGCCTAGATATCACTAAGAAGTGGGATGCAGAGTTAGCGCTATCTCCAGATATTCAATCAGCACCTACAAATAGTGAACATATAGAGGGTAGCTTGGCTGAGTTAACTAAGGCTCACCCTGAAATTATTGATATTCACCTACAGAACGACAACGCCAGTATGGTTGTGGTGTCTATTGATAAGCAAGCTACAGGTAATGGTAAGAAAATCATGGAAGCAGTTTGGTCTCAATTTGATGAAAACAAGTTTGTTATCGTGTGTGACGGCGATGTCAACGTGAGTGATTGGAATGACATTATTTGGGCGGTAACGACAAGAATGGATCCGGAGAGAGATACGTTATTCCTACAGAATGAAAATGGACACTCCAAAATGGGTCTCGATGCGACCAATAAGTGGGAAGGTGAATGCCTTCGTGAGTGGGGTGTACCAATCACAAAAGATCCTGATGTCGTCAAAAAGATTGATAGCATCTGGGAACAGCTAGGAATTTCATGAGCTACCAAGTAGTCTTATACCCAGAAAACATCAGTTTCACCGTAGAAAAAGGGCAAACGGTCTTGGATGCTGCGCTCAACAGCGATATCTATTTCCCAAACCGTTGCCAAGTTGGCGCATGCGCAATGTGTATGTGCAAAAAATTAGAAGGGCAAGTGAGTTACCACCTTGAACCCATGCTCACAGAGAAAGAGCAGCAACAAGGCTGGATTTTTGCTTGCCAAGCATTTGCAGAAAGTAATTTAGTTCTAACCTTTGCCGATTAAGGGTTAGTAAGAGGAAGAACATGACTATTAAATGTAAAGTGAAGTCTATCGAGCCTTTGGCTTGTAATACTTACCAAATCCTACTTCACCCAGAAACACCCGTCGCTTTTAAAGCGGGTCAGTATCTGATGGTTGAAATGGGCGAGAAAGATAAGCGCCCATTCTCTATCGCAAGTAGCCCTTGCCGTCACGAAGGTGAACTTGAACTACACATAGGCGCTGCTGAGCACAATGCTTACGCACTAGAAGTGGTTGAAGCGATGAAGAAGGCACAAGCTGAAAATGGCGATATTGCTATTGATGCTCCACACGGAGATGCTTGGATTAAAGAAGAAAGCGATCGCCCTCTATTATTGATTGCTGGTGGTACTGGTTTCAGTTACGTGCGTTCTATTCTGGATCATTGCATCGCACAAAATAGCTCGAAAGAGATCTACCTATATTGGGGCGCGAAAGATGAGTGCCAGTTATATGCGAAAGAAGAGCTGGTTGGCATTGCAGAAAAGCATAGCAACGTACATTTTGTACCAGTAGTAGAAGAAGCACCGGAAGTGTGGCACGGTCAAACAGGTAATGTGCTTGAGGCTATCACGCAAAGTTTCGAATCATTAGCTGATTTTGATATCTATATTGCAGGTCGTTTTGAAATGGCGGGTGCTGCAAGAGACCTATTTACTCAGAATAAAGAAGCAAAGCGTGCTCATATGTACGCTGATGCTTACGCATTTATCTAACAATACCTTTAGATTTTGAGTAAAAAGAGAGCAGAAATGCTCTCTTTTTTACGTTTAGGTGAACTATTAGGCAGTTAACCCCTATTTATTCATTTTTTATGAAAAAGTAGTTGCTAAGCTGAGAGGGTTCCCTATAATGCGACACCACTGAGACGGCAGACGCCACAAGGCTTCAGCAAGAATCAGTAAGACGGAAAGCGACAAAAAATTAATTTTCAAAAAGTGTTTGACACTGAATGTTAATTCGCTAGAATGGCCGTCCACTTCGAGAGGCTCCTTACTTAAAAGGAACGCTTAAGAAGTTAAGCTCTTTAACAATTTAAACCTATCAATCTGTGTGGGCACTCGTTGATGAATATCAAAACGTTATTACTTAGGTAGTAACAGTTACTTCGGTAACAACATTGATTTCAATGAACTGAGTGACCAATACAAATAACCTCGGTTATTTGGCACAGTCAATTCA
>NZ_PIGC01000029.1:0-33778 GCF_003050065.1 Vibrio sp. 10N.286.51.C3
GGACTAAGGATGTCAGAGTATTTATCAAAGTGATGGAAGGTATTACATGACCGAAAAGTATTGGCAAGTTGGCTTTCTAAAGACATAAAAAAATCCGATATTAGTTTCCTAATATCGGATTTTGAAGCCTTTTGAGGATCGGTCAAATGATCTCACAAATTTCTTAACTGATCGGCATTACACCCAATTGGTGCGCTTTTTTTATGTAACATCGGCATTTATGAATAAGTTCGCAACAAAAGTACGATGAAAAAAAATCCTATTTTTTGACGTAACGATTTATCGTGCGATAACCCATATTAATTGGTAATTCATCTGGTAATTTAATCAATAAAAAACTAAAAAAGTTCTAAATTACATACCTTTTAGCCATCACTTCACCTTCCAAATTATTGAATTTCAGTACTTTTCATCTTTCACGGTGAATCACGCGGTAATTCACGCTTTCTTGATTAATATTCTGAAAAATTTTTGAAGAATCCATTTTGTCATGTTTAAGCCACGAACCATTAATGCTGTGTTCTTACTGCCATGTAGTTTGGCTGTGAGCCTAGCATGTTATGCAAACCCATTAGAGGCGAGCCAATCAAAACCTATAGAGGTAGCGACAAACGCGCAAGCCAGCAATGAGCAAGCGACGGTAAAAAATACCTTTGTCACGTTTTCAGCTTATCAAGTCGATGCAGCGCTGCTAAATACCATTATTAGCATGAGCACCTATTGCCGTGAGGTTGAAGTGGGAAAGGACGAGCTTCAGTGTGGTCCATACAGTGATGCGGAGTGGAAAACGGTAGAGCCACTTATTGCTGAATTGACCGATCACCAATATCAGACTCGCAAGGGACTAAATAGTGCTTCGTTGCCAAACTTGGCTTTGGACGAGGGTAAGCTTAACGAAGTTAGCCCTTATGTTGCTCCCGTGACTTCTGAACTGGTGACCATTGCTCAACAGCAGTCTGAACAGGGCAACATTCGCGCCTACCAAGAGCAAGTGCCATCGCGTTTGGTGGCTGCTGGTGTGAGTGAAACAGAAGACTGGTTATCTGAGGCTTTTGATGGCGCACAGTTTGATTTAGGCGTCTCTTTAGCGAAAGGCAGCAAATGGCAAGTTGATCAGGTTGAAAGCCTGTTCCCTTTTTGGCAAGCCGACGATAAATCTTTGTGGTTTATTCAAGCGGGTGCTGTGTTTAACCAAGACGACTTCCATGGCCGAGACTTCTCGCACATTGGTACGGGTTATCGTCAACTCGCTGAAGATGAGTACTACGGGGTAAACACCTTCATAGATTATGACCACCAGCGCTATCACCGAAGAATGAGCTTAGGTGTTGAGTACGGGGTGGGCTACGGAAATATGAGCTCCAACTTCTATTTTCCTCTGTCAAATTGGAAAGATTCGCCGGACGAGTATGAAGGGATGAACAGCCTTGTTGAAAAGCCTGCGAAGGGTTGGGACCTCACGCTAGAAAGCTATCTACCGATGGATACACGCTGGAAGTTAAGTGGCACAGCGGGTCAATACCTTGGTCGATACGTAGAACATCGCGATGGCAGTAACCCGACCAAAAACCCGTTGCGTTTCGAGTTAAACACCGAGTTTAAACCGACCAAAGAGCTGGCGTTCTCGTTGGGATACCAAAACGAGGAAGGGGCAAGTGAACAGTGGATAGCTGGTGTTAACTATACCTTGTCTCTTGGCGGTTTTTACGAGCCTGAGCGCCGTGAAGTTTTCCAAAGTTCGCTACCAAAACAAGACCGTTTAACGGACTTTGTTGAACGTGACCATAACATTGTTTTGGAATACAAACAGAAATACGCAGAGATCAGTATTCGTCTGCCTGAATCTGTAGTGGTTGCAGAAAATTCTCAGCAGTCATTAGCGGAGTGGATGGAGGTGAAAGGGGGACCTGACATCGTCTCTTACACCTGGTTAGGTACTGCTAATCCGTATCTGAACAGTCAGAGTGCTTCGGTACCTTTTTTTACCGCGCCAAGCTACCGCTATGACGGCAACAATACACTGTCGCTCAAGGTGAGATACAAGCTAAAAAGCGGCCAAGTGAAAGAGTCTAACACCATGTCGATTACCGTCACTGACAGTAAGTTTCTTGAGTCAATTTCGTTTGAACCAGAAACCGCGACCGCGGGTGAAAGCATCGTTGCGAGTGCCTTATTGAGCAAAGCCGTTGCCGATATCCCGGTGACCTATCAAATCACCGCTGAAGACTTAACATCTTTGACGTTGAATGGGGAGACGTTAGAGCTGGAACCGAACCAAGCGAACTTCGTTTACCAAACCGTCACCAATGAAGAAGGCATCGCTGAGCTGGTTTTACTCAGTCATGTGGCGCAATCCGTCACGGTAATAGCAATTTACGATCAGAACGAACAAGACGCAAAGCAAGGCAATATCGAGTGGTTAAAGGGCAGTGTCTATCGTGTTGACCTGTTTCATGAAGGGCATCGTCTAGATGAAGACCTATTCACGACGGAAGCCATCACGGCTTATGTGTTCGAAGATGAAGCGGCGGTATTAGACCTTTCTCAATACTCGTTCCAATGGTTCCGAAGAGAGCATGATACTCAAAACGAATTTACCAAGGTGGCGAACGCCAATCAGCAAAAGTACGTGTTGAAAGGCGAAGACCAAGGGTTCCAATTCAAAGTCCAAGTGACAAAGAAAAAACCGTCGGATTCAAAGTCGGCGACAAACAACAAGTAATTCATAACTAACAATAAAACATGAACGTTTTCGTTCAGAAAGGAAAGACAATGAAAAAATCAATGATCACTATCGGCCTACTTATGGGTGGTTTTACAGCAACAGCAGCTTGGGCTATCGACAGCGTTGCCACTGCACCTGTACAAGGCCACAAACCAACAGTAACGGCTCCTGCGGTGACGACAACTGATATTTTATGGACACCTGCGGATATTGAAGTCGAATTCGATGCACCGACTCTTGAAGACCAAGACGATGATGCCATCACCAAGGTGACGTACTGGTTAGAAGACTCGAGTGGTACCGAATACGCAAAAGTAGTTGAAGCGGATATCAGCGAATTGGACGACGGTGTCATTACATTTTCAAACTTCAATGAGCTAAAAAACAAACAATTAAACCTAGTGTGGCAAGTTCATACTCAATACGGCTACCCGTCAACAACGCTTGTCTCTGATAAAGTAGAATCGAATGACTTCAACGTTGCTGCAGCAATGGCCCTAACCATCAGCGGTACAGCTGAAGTGGGTCAAACTCTGACGGTACACGCGGATGACGGTGCGGTTGTTGACCTGGCTAAAGCAGATGTGACGTTCACACTGACAGAAAATGAAACAGACACAGCTGGCCTTTACCAGAAAGGTGATGCTGAAGCTGCGCTTCAAGCGGCGCTGGTTGACGCCGGTAATGACCTAACATTCGTATTACCGAAAGAGGCACAAGGTTACACGATCACTGCGTCTATGAACGAGGCACAAATTACTCGTGCTTCACTACGTTAATCCTTTGATTCTGCTTTAACCACTAATCAAGCGGGCTGTTTTCAGCCCGCTTTCTCTCGATAGGGGTACAACCATGATACGTCAATCCATCATCACTATTTTGGCTTTATGCTGTTCTTGGTCAGCGATGGCAGAATGCCCTGAAAACCAAGTTTGCTCTAACCACACGCCAGCCATTTCAGGCCACGGTTACCCAACTGATATGCCTGAATGGAATGTCGCACCGAGTGAGAACAACACCATCGGCACTGGCCCTATTTCCGTTCGTCCTATTCAAGATCTCGATCCCGATGGCGATGAGGTCATTGCTGATTCAAAAAACTACCAGTGGTGTAATGATAAGGGAGAGTGCTTTGCGAATTCGCCAACCCTGACCATCAACCCATCAGACATTGATAAGGTGTTTAATAAAGGCGTGGGCTTTAAACCTCTGACCGTGACATACAGCGGCAAGGTTGACAAGGGCTATCCGGAAGTAACGCGCACTTTTGAAAGTGAACCATTACCCGTGGCACTTGAGTACCCACCAGATGGCACCAAAGGCATCTGTTACGAAGCGCAAACCGTCGATTTTATGAATGTTGCAATTACAAATATTGGTTTAAATCCATCCGGAAGCAGGCAGTATCGGTTGAGCTTTCCGACGCTGGCGTTTGATTTTTTGCCAGGGGTGGTAGAAATGACAGAATTGGCAAGCCTGTCACCAGTGCACTTCAGCCCATCGACCCCAAAATTTCAAGACAAAAAGCTACCCGAAACGCTGGTTGTTAACTTCTCGTACGATGGTCATAACTCGATACCGATTGCGCTTACCAAGCAACCGATTCCTCCTAGTTTTGGGCTTGTGAAGTATGAAACGATTGGTCAAGATTTTGGTCTATCTTACCCTGAGGTAAACCCTGAAATAACTATCAGGAAACTTGACTTCCAATTCATGATGGCGGGCAGTGACCAAGACAGAAGAAAGAGCATGGTCAATTGCCAGCAGTTTGATCGCTAACCATCGCGACACAACCCATTCAGTTGGTGATGCTTTTTCAACTAACGAGCACTGAGGGCAAATAGATGCTTGCCTTCAGTGACTGCTAATCAACCATTTTGATATCAATCAGCTGTGGATATCAATTTAGTGTGGGATGGCAGGCTTGTTTTCGCCGTTATATTCCACTGCCTCAGCGCGCATAAAATCACGATTCAATGCGCCAATTTCTATAGTTTTTAGAACAGGCCGCCTTGTGCTTTTTAATCATTTTACCTTTTTATTGAACCACCAAGAGACAAACAACGATGAAATTTTCTCCTATTTACGCGGCATTGCTCACCAGCTTAGTCAGCATTTCAGCAGCCCATGCTGCTCAATACTCTCAGAACATTGCAGAAGGCTATGGCGCTGCAGGTATTAGCCCCCACTTGAAGTGTTTAGATTACAACCCTGCTGGTGCCAGTGATTACTGTGTTGCTAATTTTAAACCGAAAGGGCTTACCTTAGAACCTAATCAAAATGTCTTGATCACCACGCCGGTTTCGTTCCCACAGGGCGAGTGGTACCCAGAGCAAGCTCCAGCACAAGTGGTGATTCGCGGCTCAGATGGTCGAAAAACAACTTGCTCGAATTTAGGCAACAGCCAGTGGTCTTGTGTGCTTCCAGAGTCTGGTTACCACAGCACAGGTGTTCAGATAGAACTGTGGGTGGACGGAATCGTACGCAGAATGTGGGGCGGTGAACTGACCGTCGACGACTTGGTGGAGCCGGTACCGATGGAGGCGTGTATTGACCGCGCGATTGCCTCGATTGAATTATGGAAACATCAGGGGTTTGATAGCTATCGTTATACCGCAGAAAAGCTGCATTTAGCGCTTGAAGGGCTACCGACTATCCCTTACCAAGACAGCATCGATGAAAATGCTCTGATTCTGGACATTTTACACACCTGCGCCTTGCAAAGTGACGAGGTGCCTGCGCTTCTTAAGCCATAACACTAGCGATTCTTTCACTGAGTGAGCCCACCTTCTACGAAGCGGGCTCACTTCTGCTAACTCATTGAATTAACAAGCTCTAAAAAAAGCTCATAAAACCTAAACTAACGGTAATTCACTGTATTTCACGCCAAATCAAGCACAAGCTTGGCGGGTCTTTAAAGGTTGCTTGCTTTTGGCTGTGACTTCCAACAACGGCCATTTGGCTGACCGTATTCAATGGCATTCGTTGCTAACGAGCTCGAAGCGGTTGAGGTTTTAAAGGCCTTTATCTCCATTTAAATACTGTTATTTTCAAACAAAGAGACTGAAATCTTAATGAAATTTTCTCCTATTTATGCGGCGCTGCTCACAAGCTTAGCCAGCATTTCTGTGGCGCATGCTGCTCAACACTCTCAGAACATTATTGACGAATATGGCGCGGACAACATTGATCCCCACCTTAAGTGTTTAGATTTCAACCCACATGGTGCCAGTCAATATTGTGTTGCTAATTTTAAACCGAAAGGGCTTACTTTAGAGCCAAATCAAAAGGTCTTGCTCACCACACCAGCTTCGTTCCCACAGGGCGAGTGGTACCAAGAGCAATCCCCAACCAAAGTCGTGATTCATGGCTCTGATGCTCATGATTCTACCTGTTCGAGCTTAGGGAACAACCAGTGGTCTTGTTTGCTTCCTGAGTCTGGTTTCCACAGCACCGGTGTTCAGATAGAACTGTGGGTGGCCGATGGCGTGCGCAGAATGTGGGGTGGCGACCTCATCATGGACGATTTGATCCCTGATGCGCCTGAGATTGAAAACGCATCTGCTACATTTGTACCGGCAAAAGGTGAAAACCTGACCCGAGACGGCAAAATGTGGCTAGCGACCCAAACGCCAATCAATGTCACGTTAGACTTTGATTTAGTTAACGGCAGCACAAACAGTTTTGCTAACCAACCTATTCGAGTGCTACTGGAAAAAACGGTCGGTACTGGCGAAGACAACACCACAGCAGAGTGGGTCACGCTATCAGGCCAAAGCCACAGCATCAACAGTGGTCACAACACCATCACGGGTCAGGTTATCCCTTCACAAGGTTGGGATTCAGCGGCGTTCTACAGTGTATCGCTGGGTTATAAGCTGAACGACAATGACATACCGGTTTCTTTTGTTGATCCTCAAGGCCGCACCACAATGACAGGCCAAGGCGCTTACTTGAGTGCATCGCCAATGCGTATTGTCGACTCTAACAACTCAGACAGTACCTGTGTGTTGACACAAAACACCCCACAATCGTGTGACTTTATTGCAAACGGTAGCGGTGTAAAACTGACGGGTCTTAATGTATGGCAAGATGATGATAACCGACAAATCATCCAAGCGGGCACCCAAACTAAAACGTTACAAGGTGGCCACGTAAAAAACGACGTCGCGTTTGATCTTCAAACCACAGGCAAACAGACATTTTCTTGGAACAATGTTTCTACAGTCGTCACGTACAACACTGATGCCAATCAAATTGTGCTTGCCGATGCAGATGCAACGAACGATGTGGTTTACGACAACGCATACATCAACGGTGCCGTTACCAAGGTGACAAACAAAGGTAACCGAAATGGCAGCCGTGAAGCGCGTAATACTGGTATTCAAGTTTCACTCGATACACTGGATCACAGTGCTATTTCAGGTTTGGAAAGTGTAACTTGGTCGGTAGAGTATCCGCTAGTTGAACTTGTAAAGGTGTATGCACCAGACCTACCGAGCTTAGCTGAAGAGGCGTTGAAGCTGGTAGAACAGACAATCAATAGTACTATTTTAGCGAATGCTTCTGAGTTCTCTGAAGAAGGGCAGTTCTACCTTGATGTCGCAACTCTAAATGACTCTATCGCAGATGCCGCTGCTAATTTAGGTGGTGAGTACGCAAAATATCTTCCTCGTTTTGCTAACGTTGTACTCCCACTGGATCTTGTCGCGAATTACCGTGTTCATGGCGTTGATAAGGTGAAGTCAAAACGTTTCAATATCGCGATTGGTGACCGAGGTAAACGTATTGTTAACTTCGAAAGCAATGGTAACGTGCAGTGTTTGACCAATGTTGGCGGCAAGTTTGCATTCCAAGACTGTGACACATCACAAGCGGTAAATGAAAATACAGATCCTAACGTGCTGTTTAAATTTGTACCAGCGGCGCCTGGCACTGTCACACACCCGACGAATGTATTCCAAGTTCGCCCTGCGAGCGATGATACACAGTGTTTAACGGTGAACGGTTACAGTAGTTACAATGTGGTCAGCCAAGGATGTAATGTTGACGCTGGTGTGTCTCAATTGTTCTCTTTTAAAGCGCAATCTGATAACCACCTAGAGGAGTCCATTGTTACTTCAGGTAATACTGCAGAGATGACGATTGCTTCATTGTTGAATGGTCGTATCTTTGACCGCAGCGGTGGTGGTGCAGGCAATACTCAATTTGGCGACCTGATCGTTTACCCGAAAAATGGTGACAAGGGTTCAATGAACCAACATATGTTTGTTTCGCGTTTCGGTATTCAGAATGAAGCGGACCGACCGCAAACTGTGCCAGTAGATTTAACCATGAGATGTCAAACAGGTAAGTCATTTTTGAGCTTCTGGAGCCGTATCCAATTGACGGCGACCAACAACTCAGATTACGACGCGTATGTTCGTGTTAACTGGAATGAGCGTTGGGAACTGGTTCGCGCCGGTACAACTCGAATGGTCGATAACCGTTTAATGAATATGCCGGTCGCTTTCGACCAAGTGTATCGTTTCTTCCCAAAGTTTAACCCACACAACGCATTCTTCTCATTGCCTGCTAATGAAACCGCGTGTGAAACAGGCTGGGGCCGACCAAACCTTGATTTCACTGAGACCAAGAAAGGCTACAACGCTTGGACAGTTGCTCCTGAATAATAGTTTGTAAGCATATGGAGCAAGGTGAGTAACCTTGCTCCTTTTTTCGATTTTTATAAATAACACTGATTCTCTATTTTATGAGTAAGCCGATGAAAAATACATTATCAATCTCGATTGCAAGCGCCATTCTAGCGTTAAGCAACCAAGCCATTGCAGCACCAAGCGTGGATATCGAAGGGGCAACACTACAGGGCATAGCACATTCGCCGGTGGGCTACTCATCACAAGTCGATGCGTTTATGGGCGTAAAATATGCTTCAGCAGAACGCTTTCAGGCACCCAAGCTTAATCACTTTGAAGCTGGCGTTCATTATGATGTGACTTCTGCAGGGGATATCTGCCCGCAAATACCTCACACAATGGAAGTGAATGGCGTAGTACAAGAAACACAAAGTGAAGACTGTTTAAATGCGAATGTTTGGCGCCCATCAGGTGTTGATCAAGATGAAAAGCTGCCCGTTTATGTGTTCATTCATGGCGGTGCATTTGAGCTTGGCTCTAGTACGGTTAAGCAGTTTGATGGGGCGAATATTGTCGCTAAAAATGCAGGCGAGGGTAACCCGTTTATTCTGGTTAGCATGAATTACCGTTTGGGTATTCTTGGTAGTTACTACAGTGACCAACACTCTGGTAACTACGGTATCCAAGACCAGAAGGCAGCGTTACAGTGGATCCATGCGAATATCGGCAATTTTGGTGGCGATGCTGACAACATTACCCTGTTCGGCGAAAGTGCAGGTGCGATGTCAATTGGCATCCAATTAATGGATGAGCAACAAAACGCTCACCTGTACCAACGTGCCATCATGGAAAGTAACCCATATGGCGTTAAGTACAAAGATGCCGAGTCAGCGAAATGGGTAGCAGGTGTTGTTCAAGATAAGCTAGGAAAGGACAAAGACATTACTAGCGTGCCTTTTGAAGAGATCGTGGATGTTCAAGTTCAAATGAAAGCTGCAGCAACGCAGCTGAATAGCTTGACCAGTATTACCCCTAAAACAGCGGGTCTGTTATCTTGGGCACCCTATGTCGATGGAGAGACTGTCACGTATCAGCCGAGTGAACTAAAATCGGTAAATGGTGTTGATGTGATACTGGGTTTCAACCAAGATGAGTCGAATATCTTTGTTGCGCCGTTTGATGCGCTTCTTGATTTACCAGGCAGCTATAATTCACTGATCGATCTGTTTTTCGGTGCAGATAAGGGTTCTAAGCTACGTGAGATTCCAGAGTTCAAATTAAGCTTCTGGAATAGTACCGCAGCAAAGCGTAAAGCTAATGCCCGCAAACTAATGAATCAAGTGCTGTTTGCGTGTTCATCTCAACAGGTTGCGCAAAACTTGGCTGCAGGTGGTTCGAATGCGGCGCTATACCAGTTCAACTATCAACCTGATTTTAGCCTTTGGCCTGACTACTACGTAGAGAGCTTTGCAAAAACGTGTAAGCCATCTGAGAGCTCATGTCATGGTGCAGAGCTTTCTTTTATTTTCGGTAATGAGGTGAATGCAGTATCTGGACCTGCTGAATTTTCTAATAAGGATAAGTCTGTTAAAGATGATCTTATGTCACAGTGGTTACAGACTTCTACGTTCACACCATACGCTTTAGAAAAAGACAATGTGACGGTCTTTAACACTAACGGTGAGTTTGTTACGGAAAATGATTGGGACAACACGCTTAATGCCAGTTTATGTGAACAAGTAAACCAAGTGATGGCTTTGTAGCCTTTATTACAGAAGCATGAGCCGAAAGCCTGACCATTATTATTCTAAATTATTTGTTAGATAAATGGTTAGGTGTAAATTGAAGAGCCACTGTTTATGTATAAAACGGTGGCTCTTTTATTTTCTTAATAAACCAAAGAAATATTAGGTGAAATAGTAAACTTTTTTCTTCTATTTTTGCGTAGTGATATGGGGTAATTAAATCCTTTCTAGGATTCATTTCAATTCTGATTGGACGAGTGTGTCTATCAAGTTGCTTACTGGGTATAATTGATTTGTTGTTACAATCAATGTGATCTTATGAATCTTAATGCTTTAATGGGGCTTTTCTATCAATGAATGTAGAATTTGATAGTGGGAAAAATAAAATAACTTATCGAGAAAAGGAATTACTGCTCAATAATAACGAGTTTAAATTAGCTATTCTTCTATTGGGGAAGCAAGGAGAAATGGTCGAAAAGTCGACCATATTAGATACAGTTTGGAAGAACAAGGTGGTGACTGAGGGGTCGATAAAGCGAAGTATTTCGCTTTTGAGAAAGGCCTTTTATGATCTAGAAGCGAACGTTGAAATTACGGCATTCCGCGGTGTTGGCTACAGCATAAACACGAAACTGAATGTATTTATCGATAACACACTGATAAGCCTGGACTCTGAAGAGCCAGAACATGAAAAGAAAGAGCCCATATATCAGGAGATTACAAGCAAGATATCCAGTAAGGCCAAACCTATATTAACGTTCTTTATTAGTTTAAATTTTGCTGTTGGTGGTTACTTTTTGTACCAGGATTTTGCTTACTCAGGTTTGTCCCAAATCTCCCCATATATGAAAGATTCTTTTATATCATCTGATTACCATTTACAGGTCTTGGAGAGTCGTACAGGTAATAATATCAACCTGATCACTTTAAGGGATCATACTGCACCGAAGTCATTATTGAATCTTATTAATCAATTGAATACTAATATGACGCTATTTTATCAAGTTGATGGTAAGAAGGTTTACTTCGCATATGCGTTAGAAGAAACTTCGCAAAACTCTTATGCTAATAACTATATAGTCTCAGTTCACTCTCAAAATGAAAAAATTAAAAATATTCTTGAAAAATTTTAATAAGTATCACTTTTTCTTTCTATTAAGCTTAATTTTTATGCTTTTTTCTTTTATCGGGCATTATACGCATCAGAATCGTCACAACTTAAACTTTGTCTACAATTATAAACAGTACGTTGAAAGAAAGAACGGGCTCAAACTCAAGACATTAAGCTCGACTAATTTTACTGATGAGCACTTTTCAATCATGTCTTACTCTTTTTCGAATAATGGCGATGGGGTGTTGTTTACTTCTGAAGCGCAAGTGGTTGAGAGACACAAAAATGTTTTCGAGTACTGTCTATATGATTCTGAGGTAGAGGACTTTACTGAACATAAAACCGATCCTCACTTTGAAGAGTTGTTTTTCACGGCATCTGACATCGTAATGAAAACACGAACCCGAGATGTGAGTAGTAGTGCAGTGAATTACTTTAGTGAACACATTGTACTCATTAAGGGTGGGATATTTGAGTTCCCAACATTGGTGACGCGTTCTCGTAGTTCACAATACGTACCAGTAATCTGATTAATGTTAATAATCAATAAGCAATAGTTGAACGGCAAGTGTCGGATATAGGCTGGTTAGTTCTAACGCACTCTTGGTTTGTGGTGGTCTCAGTTTCAAATCTATTAACGCAAGCTTTTGGTCTTTTAGGCCTTCAATTTTGGAAGGCCTTTGGACACAAGAGTCACTACATGGCTATGTCCTCTTTGATTAGCTATACGTCCCGCTTTACTAATCATGCGGCCCAGCCCACGGCGCTAATTTATCCTTTTAATCTCATTCAACTCACTCTTTCGGTGTCATACCTTAGTCTAAATTGTCGACAATTAGCTTGATTGTCGACAATTTAATCGTGTATTTTATGCTCATGTTATAAAATTGTTGACAATTAAGGCTCAACAATCAGAAGTGAGCAGCGTGAATATGAATACTGCGATAAAAGATCTCACCTTAAGTGCAAACACGAAAACTCGTGTTAGTGACAAAGAAAACACCAAGTCGGAAAGCCTGACTGAATACCTCGTTGAAGCGATTGTTAATGGTGAACTATCACCGGGCAGTAAGATCTCGGAGCCTGAACTGGCTAAACGCTTTGAAGTAAGCCGAGGTCCATTACGTGAAGCGATAATGCGTGTGGAAGGGCTAGGGCTTATTGAGCGAATTCCTCATGTCGGCGCTCGAGTTATTACTTTTTCGGCAGACAAACTGCTAGAGCTTTACGCCGTGCGAGAGGCATTAGAAGGCATGGCTGCTCGATTAGCGGCGAGACACATCACACAAGAAGAGTTGATCGGGCTTGAAGGCTTATTGTCGACACATTCTAAACATATCGATGAAGTCGAAGGCTCTTCTTATTTTCATCAACATGGGGATTTTGATTTCCATTACCGCATTATCAAAGCGAGTCGTAACAGCAAACTCATTTCGCTGTTGTGTGATGAGCTTTATCACCTATTACGCATGTACCGCTACCAATCGCCTAGAGCACAGTCTCGACCAAAAGAGGCGCTTGATGAACATAAATACATTTTACAAGCTATTCGCAACCGTGATGAAGAGCTAGCAGAAATGCTAATGCGAAGACACATCTCGGGTAGCCGATCGCTTATAGAGCAACAAATTCAATCCAAAGATCTTGAATAACTGGCGACTGGTATCTGTCAGCGGGTCAGAGCTGGCTATAACCAAAAGCCGTAAGTCTTAAAGGTTAGCTAGAAATAATCAATTAACAGGGAGCGTCATTATGAAGTTATCAGCAGGAGCTAAGTTCCGACAAGCTGTGCAAGACAACGACCCATTGCAGATCGTCGGTACGGTGAATCCGTATTGCGCGATGATGGCAAAGAACTTGGGGCATCAGGCGATCTATTTGTCTGGTGGAGGCATCGCCAATGCGTCTTATGGTTTGCCTGATTTAGGTATTACGACATTGAACGATGTGTTGGTCGATGTTGAACGTATTACCAACGCGTGTGATCTACCATTGCTGGTGGATATCGATACGGGATTTGGTGGCGCGTTCAATATTGCGCGTACGATTCGCGCGATGGAGAAGGCGGGCGCGGCTGCTATTCATATGGAAGACCAAGTCGCTCAGAAACGCTGTGGTCATCGACCAAATAAAGCAATTGTTAGTCAGCAAGAGATGGTCGATAGAGTCAAAGCGGCAACCGATGCTAGAACTGATGACAGCTTTGTGATTATGGCGCGTACGGATGCATTGGCGGTTGAAGGAATTGACAGTGCGATTGAACGAGCTATTGCGTGTGTTGAAGCAGGTGCTGACATGATTTTCCCTGAGGCGATGAATCAACTCGATCAATACGTGAAGTTCTCGGCGGCGTTGAAATCAGCAACGGGTAAACACGTGCCTATCTTGGCCAACATCACTGAGTTCGGCCAAACACCACTCTACAACTGTCACGAGTTAGCCCAATCAAGTGTCGACATGGTGCTTTACCCATTGAGTGCGTTCCGTGCGATGAACAAAGCGGCGGAGAATGTTTACAAACACTTGTTAGTTGAAGGCAATCAAGAAGCCCTGTTGGATTCAATGCAAACCCGTAAAGAGCTGTACGAACACCTTAATTACCACGACTACGAGAACAAGCTTGATCAGTTGTTTTCAAGCGAAGGGTAAAACCAGTTTCAATTAATCAAAAATCAACTTAATCCAATAACGTGAAATGGTTAGTCGCCATATCCAGTACCGATGATAAAGATCATCGGACATATAAACAGGCAGCACCAAAGAGTGCAGGCGGCTAACACAGAAAAGGAGTTCACCATGTCTGTATCTTTGAGTGATAAAGCAGCTGTCGATAAGGCTTCAACAGAAAACCAACAACAAAGCGAAAAATCAACAAGCGCACCTGCAATCGGTGGTGCAGGTCTACGTGGCCAGAGTGCGGGAACCACGGCGCTATGTACGGTAGGAAAATCAGGTACCGGCTTAACCTACCGTGGTTATGATATTACCGACCTTGCTAATCATGCTCAGTTCGAAGAAGTCGCGCATCTGCTACTAAGAGGTCATTTACCCAGTGAAAAAGAGCTAGATGATTACAAAACACTGTTGGTTGGTTTGCGCGGCTTACCTCAACCTTTGAAAGTAGCACTAGAGCTTATCCCAGCAGACGCTCATCCAATGGATGTGATGAGAACGGGCTGTTCAATGCTAGGTAATCTAGAGCAAGAGACTGATTTTTCTGAGCAACTGCCCGCGACTGAACGAATGCTCGCGCTTTTCCCTGCCATTATTTGTTATTGGTACCGCTTTAGCCATGATGGCGTGCGAATTGATACTGAAGATCAAAGCGAAGCCTGTCTGGGTGGCTACTTCTTGAAAATGCTAACGGATAAAGCGCCTAGTGAACTTCATAAGAAGGTGATGCACTGCTCACTAACCCTTTACGCGGAACATGAGTTTAATGCTTCAACTTTTGCCGCTCGTGTGTGTGCATCCACACTGTCAGATATCCACTCTTGTGTCACCGCAGCGATTGGTACGTTGAGAGGTCCTTTACATGGCGGTGCGAATGAAGCGGCGATGGAAATGATCCAAGATTGGCAAACCGCTAATGAAGCAGAAACTAACATCATGCAGATGCTTGCTAACAAAGACAAAATCATGGGCTTCGGTCATGCCATTTATCGCGAAAGTGATCCTCGAAATGCCTTAATCAAGCGTTGGTCAAAAGAGCTAGCTCAAGAGGTGGGTGATAAACAGCTTTACGACGTTTCAGAACGTGTTGAAGCGGTTATGAAGCGCGAGAAAGGCTTGTTCTGTAATGCGGACTTTTTCCACGCATCGGCCTACCACTTCATGGATATTCCAACCAAACTGTTTACTCCGATCTTCGTGATGAGCCGCCTTACGGGCTGGACGGCGCACGTGTTCGAACAGAGAGAAAATAATCGCATCATTCGTCCAAGTGCAGACTACACCGGCCCAGAGCATCAAGACTGGCTGCCTATTCATCTACGTTAGTCCTCTATATCGAGCCGACTTATGTCTTGAGGTGACTTTGTCTTCACATGATAAGACCTCGAGAACCAACGAATAGAATTTAACAGATAATGGTGGATGTATGTCTGATGTAAAACTTGAACAAGCTCAGTACCTTGATAAAAATCAGTACCGGAAACTTTTACCCGGAACCCATTTAGAGTATTTCGATGCTTGCGAAGCGGTAGAAGCGATATCTCCGGGCAGTTATAAAACCTTGCCTTATACGTCGAGAGTATTGGCAGAGCAATTAGTAAGACGCTGTGATCCTGAAACCCTTGAAGACAGCTTAAAACAGATTATTGAACGCAAGAGCGACTTAGATTTTCCTTGGTATCCTGCGCGCGTGGTGTGTCATGACATTCTTGGCCAAACAGCCCTAGTAGATTTGGCTGGTTTACGAGACGCGATTGCCGACCAAGGCGGAGACCCTGCCAAGGTGAACCCCGTTGTCGAAACTCAATTGATTGTTGATCACTCTCTGGCAGTGGAACACGCGGGCTTTGATAGCGAAGCCTTTGATAAAAACCGCGCGATTGAAGAGCGGAGAAACGAAGACCGTTTTCATTTTATTGAATGGTGTAAAACCGCGTTTAAAAACGTGAGTGTGATTCCTGCGGGTAACGGGATCATGCACCAGATTAACTTGGAGAAAATGTCTCCAGTTATTCAATCTAAAGAAGGCATCGCGTTTCCTGATACCTGTGTCGGCACAGACAGCCATACTCCTCATGTCGATGCTCTGGGCGTTATCGCTATCGGTGTAGGTGGCTTGGAAGCCGAGACTGTGATGCTCGGTCGCCCTTCGATGATGCGTTTGCCAGACATCGTGGGTGTTAAACTTACCGGTCAAAGGCAAGAAGGTATTACGGCTACTGATATTGTGCTCGCAATAACGGAGTTCCTTCGCAATGAAAAAGTGGTTTCTAGTTACTTAGAGTTCTTTGGTGAAGGTGCTCGTGCACTGACTATTGGCGACCGTGCCACTATATCCAATATGACGCCTGAGTACGGTGCGACTGCGGGGATGTTCTACATCGATGAGCAGACTATTCAATACCTTAAACTCACAGGACGAGAGCCTGAACAAGTTGAACTAGTCGAACGCTATGCCAAGCAAACCGGACTTTGGGCTGATGACTTAGATTCCGCTCAATACGAACGTGTGCTTGAGTTTGATTTGTCAAAAGTTGAGCGAAATCTTGCAGGGCCATCTAATCCCCATCGTCGTTTGCCTACCAGAAAGTTGGCTGAACAAGGTATCAGTCAAGCATCTTGGAAAGAGCAGCATGCTAAGCAGTGTAACGATGATCAAATGCCCGATGGTGCCGTGATCATTGCGGCAATTACCTCTTGTACTAACACCAGTAATCCAAGAAACGTGGTCGCTGCCGCACTGGTGGCTAAGAAAGCCAATCAACTTGGATTAGTTCGCAAGCCGTGGGTCAAAACATCATTTGCTCCGGGTTCTAAAGTTGCCAAGCTCTACCTCGAGTCGGCAGGTTTGCTTCCTGAACTTGAACAATTAGGCTTCGGTATCGTGGGTTATGCGTGTACGACCTGCAACGGAATGAGTGGGGCGTTGGATCCTAAAATCCAACAAGAGATCATCGACCGCGACCTGTATTCAACCGCTGTGTTATCTGGGAACCGAAATTTCGATGGTCGAATTCATCCTTATGCAAAACAAGCGTTTTTAGCGTCACCGCCATTGGTGGTTGCTTATGCCTTAGCGGGTACGATGCGCTTTGATATCGAGAAAGACAGCCTAGGTACAGACAATAACGGCCAACCAATCTATCTAAGTGATTTGTGGCCAAGTGATGCTGAGATCGATGCCGTTGTTGGTGAGCATGTTAAACCTCAGCAATTCCAACAAATCTACGTAAAAATGTTCCAGCCAGACGAAGATCAGGTAACGACTGAACCGCTTTATGACTGGCGACCTCAAAGCACCTATATTCGCAGGCCACCTTATTGGGAAGGGGCTCTTGCGGGAGAACGAAGCCTTTCAGGGATGAGACCTTTAGCGATTCTGGGTGACAATATCACTACGGACCATTTATCTCCTTCAAATGCGATTCTCGCTTCGAGCGCGGCGGGGGAATACCTCACCAAAATGGAAGTTCCGGAAGAGGACTTTAACTCCTACGCGACCCATCGAGGTGATCACTTAACCGCACAACGAGCAACCTTCGCCAACCCTAAACTGTTCAACGAAATGGTGAAGGACGCAGGAGAAGTCGTTCAAGGTTCATTAGCAAGGGTTGAACCCGAAGGTCAAGTTACGCGAATGTGGGAAGCGATAGAAACCTACATGAACCGTAAACAACCTTTGATTGTTGTTGCTGGTGCTGATTATGGACAAGGTTCATCACGTGACTGGGCAGCCAAAGGGGTGCGCTTAGCGGGTGTTGAAGTGATTGTTGCCGAAGGCTTTGAACGAATCCACAGAACCAACTTAGTCGGTATGGGTGTGCTGCCCCTGCAATTCAAAGCGGGAACGGATCGAAATACCTTACAACTCGATGGCACCGAGCTTTACGACGTTTACGGTGATATTGAAGCGGGTTCTGATTTGGCTCTAGTCATTACTCGTAAAAACGGTGAAAAGCTGGATGTGCCTGTAACCTGCCGACTAGACACTGCAGATGAAGTGAATGTCTATAGCGCTGGTGGCGTATTGCAACGTTTCGCCAAAGACTTTCTCGCACAGTAGGACCTGGTTATGAACATCAAACAGATAAAAGTACCTGCTACCTACATGCGGGGCGGAACAAGTAAAGGCGTTTTCTTCAACCTAAGTGACTTACCTAAAGCGGCGCAAGTTGCTGGAGAAGCTAGAGATACATTGTTGTTGAGAGTGATTGGCAGTCCAGATCCTTATGGCAAACAAACCGATGGTATGGGTGGGGCAACATCCAGTACCAGTAAAACCGTTATTGTTTCGAAAAGCAGTAAAGCCGATCACGATGTTGATTACTTATTCGGTCAAGTAGCAATAGACAAGCCGTTCGTTGATTGGAGCGGTAACTGCGGTAATTTGTCTGCTGCTGTAGGCCCATTTGCTATTCATAGTGGATTGGTCGATTCGAATCGTATTCCAGAAAACGGCGTGGTCGAGGTGCGAGTATGGCAAGTGAACATAGAGAAAACCATTATTGTTCATGTACCTATCGCTGACGGGGAAGTCCAAGAGTTGGGTGACTTTGAGCTCGATGGTGTCACTTTCCCAGCTGCTGAAATCCAAGTTGATTTCCTAGATCCGGCCGATGCGAGTGGCTCTATGTTTCCAACAGGGAATGTTGTCGATTTTTTAGATGTTCCCGAATTGGGCTGCATCAAAGCGACATACATCAATGCAGGAATACCAACCATTTTTGTTGATGCAGAATCGGTGGGTTATCAAGGCACAGAGCTTCAATCGGATATCAACAGCGATTCAAAAGCCTTGGCATTGCTTGAATCCATCCGAGCACATGGCGCAGTTGCAATGGGGCTGATTGATTCTTTAGAACAAGCGGATTCACGCCAACACACACCGAAAGTCGCGTTTGTTGCTAAGCCTCAAGCGTATCAAGCTTCAAGTGGTAAATCGGTATTAGCTGACGATACCGACCTTCTGGTGCGAGCTTTGTCTATGGGGCAACTGCATCACGCCATGATGGGCACAGCTGCAGTCGCCATTGCTTCAGCGGCGAGTGTTCCGGGTACGTTAGTGAACTTGGCAGCCGGTGAGGGTTCCCGTGATTTTGTGACCTTTGGCCATCCATCAGGAACCTTAAAGGTGGGAGCTAAAGCTTTGCAGGCCGAAAACGGTTGGAAAATAGAAAGGGCGATAATGAGTCGTAGTGCCCGAGTGATCATGGAAGGTGCCATCCGTGTGCCTTTTCCTAAGTAAAGCGATTGTCGTGAACGGTTAAATGTTCACGAACACAACGCTGAGAAAAGAGTGCTAACAAGTGCTACAGCGAAAGGCTAGGCACTTGGAGAAATGGATAAATCATGGAGGAGGCACTATGTCTGCTACGAATCGAATGAACAGAAAAACAGACTATATAACCGAGTATCAATGGGCGAGGGAAGATCCAAATTCGTTTTGGGAAACACAATCACAAGCGATAGATTGGTTTGAGTCACCAAAAACGATATTACAAACTGACCATAACGGTATTGAGCGCTGGTTTCCTGATGGGGTGATGAACACGTGCTGGTTGGCTTTAGATTATCATTGCGAAAATGGTCGTGGTGATAAAGTGGCATTGATTTACGACTCTCCAGTTACAGGGACTCAATCATCGTACACTTACAATCAATTGCGTGACCAAGTGGCAAAAGTCGCTGGTATGCTAGCTATGCAAGGCGTTACTAAAGGCGATCGTGTTGTTATCTACATGCCAATGATTCCTGAAGCGGCGATGGCAATGTTGGCCTGTGCAAGACTAGGCGCGGTTCACTCGGTGGTGTTTGGCGGGTTCGCTCCTCATGAGCTCGCCGTTCGTATCGAAGATGCCGAGCCGAAGGTATTGATTACTGCCTCTTGCGGTGTCGAGATAAATAAAGTACTGCCATATAAGCCTATGGTCGACAGAGCGATCATGGACAGTCGTTGGAAGCCTGAGAAAGTCGTCGTATTTCAAAGAGAGCAAGCTTTAGCTGAATTGAGCAATGAACGCGATGTACTTTGGCAGCAAGCGGTTAACGATGCATTGCCGCACAGTTGCGTTCCTGTTTTGGCAACCGATCCTTTGTATATTCTTTACACGTCAGGCACTACGGGTAAGCCAAAAGGTGTGGTGCGTGACAATGGTGGTCATGCGGTCGCGATGAAATACTCGATGAGCACTATCTACGATATGCCGCAAGATGGTGTATTTTGGGCAGCTTCTGATGTCGGCTGGGTCGTGGGACATTCCTATATTGTTTATGCACCATTGATTCATGGTTGTACTACGATTCTGTTTGAAGGCAAGCCAGTACGAACACCCGATCCCGGTGCGTTTTGGCGTGTGTGTGAAGAATACAAAGTCGATGTATTGTTTTCTGCGCCAACCGCATTTAGGGCCATTAAGAAAGAAGATCCCGAAGGCGAGTTACTTACCAAGTATGACTTAACATCGCTCAAGTCGATTTTCATGGCCGGTGAGCGTTTAGACCCGCCAACGTTGGATTGGGTAGAATCTCACACCAATAAACCGGTTATCGACCACTGGTGGCAAACCGAAACGGGTTGGGCTATTTCTGCCAATCCGACAGGGCTGGAATCTTTGCCAGTGAAAGCGGGTTCTTCCACTAAACCTGTTCCGGGTTATCAAGTGGAGATTCTTAATGAACTCGGTGAAGTAGCACAGCCGAATCAGCAAGGTTTTGTTGCACTTAAACGTCCACTACCACCCGGTTGTCTGCCAACGGTTTGGCGTAATCATGATCGATTTGAGTCTGGCTATCTGAGCCAATTCCCGGGCTATTATGTTTCGGGTGATGGTGGCTACCTTGATGAAGATGGTTATCTGTTTATCATGGGGCGTATTGACGATGTGATAAACGTAGCGGGGCATCGTCTTTCTACCGGTGAAATGGAAGAGATCGTTGGTGGTCACCCAGCCATTGCAGAGTGCGCGGTAGTCGGGATTCATGATGACTTAAAAGGGCAGCTACCTCTTGGTTTAGTTGTGCTGAAAGATGGCGTAAAAGTCGATGGCACTGAGTTACAAGCGGAGTTGGTTGGCAAGGTTCGTAATGAGATTGGCGCGGTAGCTTGTTTTAAGCAAGCCTTGGTTGTTGAGAGACTCCCTAAGACACGCTCCGGTAAGATTTTACGCAGAACCATCCGGCAGATCGCCGAAGGTGAGCAGTACGTGGTGCCTTCGACGATTGATGATCCGACTAGCTTAACGGAAATTGCTGAAAAGCTCGGCAAATAGGCTTAGCTGTTTGGGTAATTTGATCGTCGGCTCGTATATTAATACATAAGCCAGCGTGATGGTTTACCTAAACTCTACTTTATTCATCCGTTTATCCATTGCGTTTACTATGACCTCATTATGAACCCCACGTATTGAGGTCTTTTTTATGCGATCTTACTTTTTGTTGATTGCTTTACTGGTTAGTGGCGCTGCTAGTGCCAGTATTTCAAAGGATGAAGCGAGCAGAGCGTTGTTAGAACCCTTGAGTCATCCCAAGGTATTTAAGTGTGTGTCCAAAACTGGCGTCGATCTCTATAAAGCGGTTTTTGATATTGGCGTGGGGTATGAAGCCGACCCGATTAACTCGAAGATGATCGTTAATTCAAGGAAAGGCCGCTACGAATATCAAATTTTGGGGGCGGTAAGGTCTGAAAGAGCCGGTGAAATTGTCGTGTTGACTCGCCATGTGGGAGACGGGGTAAAAGTGGCTGCTATGATCGATGAGGAAAGTGGCAAGGTCCTTGGGATTGGTGATAAACACCACTATCGAGACTGCGGTGTAAGACCGCCACCTAGTGCAGAAAGCATGCAAAACTTTTGGTCCAAAGGCTAAGAGCGACATCTGAAAGACAAGAATTATAGAGAACGAGCGATTGAGGCGACCTTATTGGTCGCCTTTTTTGTTGGTGAGGATAAAACGAGCTCAAAGATATGTATCATTAAGTAGTTATACGATGGCTGGATAATGCATAGCTGAACATGATGTATCGTCTAAACGTGGCTTTATTTATCTCATTAACGGATCTGCTTAAGATGGCTTTACTCCAAACGAAGAACTAAGCGAGACTCCTATGAAATTCACTAAACCTTTTCTTTTAGCGACACTGATTGTGACTCTTTCTGGTTGCGCATCACCAGCAATGGATAACGAAAATGAGAATGCTGCACGTAATCGTGGTGCTGTAGGTGGTGCTTTATTAGGAGCAACAGCAGGCGCTCTAACTGGAGATGCGAGTTTAGCCGTGAAGGGTGCCGCATTAGGCGGTGTGACCGGTGGTGTTGCTGGTTCAATGAAAGATACGGACGATGCAAGAAACGCACAACGAACCCAAGTTACTGCCGATGGCCTAGCGCAAGACAATCGCACAGATGCAGAAAAGCGAGTTGCTGAAGTTGAGGCTGAAATTAAGCTTATTGAACTAGAACAACAGCTTGCTGATCTCAAAGAAGAGAAAGAAGATAACGGTGCATAAAGCGACAGCTGCAGCAAAAACCACAGCTTCGATATTCGTTTAATTCAAAATGATTCACACAGAATGGCCACGCAATGTGGCCGTTTTTGTATCTAAAATACGCACTTCAAACAATGAATTAATTCAATAACTTGTATAGATACTCACGGCAAGTAAACTAGACTCAGTTTAGATATTAATTTGGTTTGAGAAGCGCAATAGTCATGAACGTCACTTTAAGGGCTGCAAAATACACGGATTTGGAACAACTTAACGAGTTAATGTTCGATCTACATCATCACCACCACCTTGCTAGCCCAGAGCACTTTAAAACGGCAGAAGAGATTGAGCAGGAAAAAAGCATTGCACGATACTTAGATGATCCTGAATGCTTGGTTTATGTGGCATTAAAAGGCGATCTCATTGTTGGTTTTATCTCTGGACATTTTTGTGAGCTTATCTCAACGGTGAGTAAACCAGTGCCGATGGGGAGTGTCGATGAGCTGTTTGTCTTACCTGATTATCGAAAAGAATCCATTGCTGAAAAGTTGTTTAACAAAGTTGAAAGTACTTTTGATGATTATGGGGTAGAACAAGTCTTTGTAGAGGTTTGGGACTTTAATTCACCTGCCAAGGACTTCTATCAAAAAATGGGGTTCACACCTCACATTCAATGGATGAGGAAGGCTTTGCACAAAACGTAGACAGCGATTTTGTGCGTGTTTGATTACACTAGAGCAGTCTTTAACTTTTTCTCTCATTTTTAGGTAAACTCGTTGGCTATTCGATATTTATTAGTTTTCATACTGTCTCTTTTGAGTACTACTTCCGCTTGGGCAAACAATACTTTGCCCGATCATATCGCGGGCGCTTTGTGTGTAGTACGTGCTGATAACCAAATCGTGTTGGTTGATGAGTTGATCACAGGTCAATTGTCTCTACCGGGAGGCACTGTGGTTTCAGGTGAGCCGCCAGCCGTCGCGGCGCAACGTGAAACGTGGGAAGAGGCGGGTTTGTCGGTAACGGTTGGTGATGTACTGGGTTACACCGATAGCGCCGTTGTGTTTGATTGTGTCTCTGATTCTGAAGTGATCAGCTATCAAGCTCGAAATGAGCTAGGTGGTTTTGAGTTACCGATTTGGTTCGCACCTCATTACGGAGTAGAAGTCAGCCGAGCGATGTTATTACCGCCAACTGAGTTGCAAGCTAACCAATACCGTTATCCAGAGCAATGGTCAGAGATTAACGAGTTGTTTTTATCTGCTACAGATCAACCGGTGACTTATGTGACTGAGCTGGTGGGCGCGGCGCCGAAAGTTCATCAAGTTGAATTGAGCTGGATTGTTTCACTTCAAAACGCGTTCGATAGAATGCCGAGCGTGTTCGCGAATACTGTGCTTTTGACTGACTTGTTAGCGAAGCCTTGGGTTTTCATCGTGATATTGCCGCTAATTGTGTGGCATTTTGGTCGTAACTTCGCGTTGAAGTTTGGCTTCACTTTGATTTCGGTGACACTGCTAACTTTGATCGCACATCAAGGTTTTGGTTTTCCACGCCCGCATGCCTACTTGCCAACATTGAAGTTGGTAATGAGCAGTGGCTATAGTTTTCCAAGTTTACTGGCTGCTTTATGGGTGAGCTTAACTTTGTTAGTCTTTTGGAAAATAAAGCGTCTCTTAGAAAAACAATCAATATTGATTGTGCTTGCTGGCTTACTTTGGATCATGCTGTTTAAGTCGTATTCAGGCAGTGCGTTCTTTAGTGATGTATTAATGGGGGGCGTCTTAGGTGCCTTAACGACGTGGCACATCGTGAGGTTAGATGCAAAACCAGATGTTGATATTAGTGTTTTATTGAGTTCTAAGGGCGTGTGGTGGGCATTATGCTTATTGTCGATTGTTCTCACGGTGATATGGCCACTGCCTACATTCTCATTCTGGGTGGCTATTTTGATGACGATTGCATGCCTAGTGACGTTAACAGACTCGAAACCTTTGGTCGGTCAGTTCTCATTCAAGATCGTGGTTGGAGTGATGGCGATGCTGTTAGCGGGAAATCTGCTGATTAGCTGGGCAGGAAGTTTTGTCTCTTTCAGTGGTATTGCTTCATTTATTATTGAAACGTTACGTTTCCCAATATTGATTCTGTTTGGTGTGGTGGCATTTCGTCTGCCTTGGGCTAGAAATTAAGTAAAACGACTCATTTAAAAAAGAGAAGGCTGTGCAGTGCACAGCCTTTTTAGTATTAATTTTACAGAATCGAATGATTATGAGTTGAAGATAAACTTTTCAATTGCTACGGCTACGCCATGGTCGTCGTTACTCGCGGTAATGTGATCGGCGATTTTCTTGGTTTCATCCATCGCGTTGTCCATTGCAATACCAAGGCCAGCGTATTCAAGCATATGGTGATCGTTTTCAGCGTCACCCATGCAGATTACTTCTTCCGCTTTAATGCCTAAGTGTTTCGCAATGGCTTCGATACCGACACCCTTGTTTGAGTTTGGGTTTAGGAACTCTAAGAAGAATGGTGCACTTTGCACGATAGTAAACTGAGTCTTGAGCTCTTGTGGCAACTTGCTGATGATTTCAGTTAGCTTGCTGGGTTCAGCGACAATCATGGTCTTGATGATTTCGTGGTCATCTTCTAATTGAGAAAAGTCGAACTCGGTAATATCTAAGCCATTAATACGCGCTTCAATACCCGTGTACTCGTTGTTCTCAGGTGTGATTAAACCATGAACCTTGCTGAAAGCATGAACATAACCACCAAGCTGTTCAGCGAGGGCTGCAATCTCTTTTGCGGCTTTACCATTGCTGATCTCACTGTGAATGACCTCTTTTGTCGATACGTTCTGAACCATAGAGCCGTTGTAGAAGAGCACAAAGTCATCTTCGCCGTTAATTGAAAGCTCATCTAATTTGCTTTGCATGCCTTCCAAAGGGCGACCAGAAGCCAGAACGACCTTCACACCAGCAGCACGAGCTTTGGCGATCGCGTCTTTGTTCTCTTGAGAAATCACTTTTTCACTGTTGAGTAATGTGCCATCCATATCAAGAGCAATCAGTTTGTACATGTTGTTCCTTACTAAAAAATTAAAAGCTAACGAAATCTAATGGGCGAAAGGATAAGGGAACTTGAAACTTCAGGCTAGGGCTTTGATCAACTCATTTATCGGTACTCATTTGTTTGACCAAAAGGGGGAAGTGCTTTAAGGTCTGCGGTTGATTAATTTCATCTGATGATTGAGCTGAGGGAAAGTTGTACAAGATTAATGAAATGTTTGAAACCATTCAGGGTGAGGGCGTGTTTACTGGCGTTCCCGCTGTTTTTGTTCGTCTGCAAATTTGCCCAGTGGGCTGTTCTTGGTGTGATACCAAACAGACCTGGGAAGCGTTGCCAGAAGATGAGACCAGCCTTGGCGATATTATGGTTAAGACAGAAGATTCACCAACTTGGTCAGCAATCGATGCTCAAGGAATCGTGAATGAATATATCAAGCAAGGTTACACTGCGAAGCACATTGTGATTACTGGTGGTGAGCCATGCATTTATGATCTTGTTCCTCTTACTGAAGCATTTGAGCAGCACGGTTGTCGCTGTCAGATTGAGACTAGCGGAACATCAGAAGTAAAAGCCACACCTGACACTTGGGTTACGGTGTCACCGAAGG
Organism: Vibrio sp. 10N.286.51.C3; assembly: GCF_003050065.1. NCBI lineage: Bacteria > Pseudomonadati > Pseudomonadota > Gammaproteobacteria > Vibrionales > Vibrionaceae > Vibrio > Vibrio sp. 10N.286.51.C3. The sequence continues at coordinate 26,046 of NZ_PIGC01000029.1, forward strand.
TGGCGATGAAAGCGAAACTGGAAATCTTAGATAGCGCCTTACAACGTGCTAACGAAATTAAGCATCCAGTAGGCACAAGCAAAGATATCGAACAACTTGACGGTTTATTGGATCGAGCTGCGGTTCCCAGCGACACTGTTATCGCTCTGCAACCAATTAGCCAAAAAGACCGCGCTACTCAACTTTGTATTGATACCTGCATTGAGCGCAATTGGCGCTTATCAATACAAACTCACAAATATTTGAGCATCGCATAGGTTGTATTTTTACTGGGCAAGATAAGTCGCTAGTAGAAGTTTTTCGTAAGGATTTAAGATGAAAAAAGCAGTTGTAGTATTCAGTGGTGGTCAAGACTCAACAACGTGTCTTGTTCAAGCATTAAAAGAGTATGATGAAGTTCATGCGATTACGTTTGATTATGGTCAGCGCCATAGACTCGAAATTGAAGTTGCTGAGTCATTGTCGAAAGAACTTGGTGTTAAAGCGCACAAAGTGATGGATGTGACTCTGTTGAATGAACTTGCTATCAGCTCTCTGACTCGCGACGATATTCCTGTGTCTCATGAGTTGCAAGAGAATGGACTACCAAACTCTTTTGTTCCTGGTCGTAATATTCTATTTCTAACACTAGCGGGTATTTACGCTTACCAAATCGGTGCTGAAACCGTGATTACAGGTGTGTGTGAAACAGATTTTTCTGGTTACCCTGACTGCCGTAATGACTTTGTGAAGGCGATGAACTCTGCACTTGTACAAGGTATGGATAAGCAGCTTGATATCAAAACACCGCTAATGTGGTTAAACAAGGCTGAGACATGGGCGCTAGCAGACCAGTACTCAGCACTTGAGCTTGTTAGAAACAAAACACTGACTTGTTACAACGGCATTGTTGGTGATGGCTGTGGCGATTGCCCGGCATGTGAACTACGTAAAGTTGGCCTTAACGATTACCTAGGTGATCGCGAAAGCATTATGGCTGAGTTGGTTCGCAAACAGGCTGAGAATAAATAATCTCAGGTAAATCAATCGGCTCGTTATAGGCATCAATAATGCAGTTTCGGCCGTTGCTTTTGGCTTGATAGAGCGCTTGGTCAAGCACTGAATACAAGTCATCAAAGTCACTTAATGCGTTTGAGGTTGCTAGATAAGCAAAACTCGCGGTCACATTAAGTGACTTTTTGCTTTCTGATAAGAAGACAGTGCTGGAAATGGCGTAGTGTAACTCTTCAACGCGTTCTCGTACCTCTGCTGGTGTGGTATCGGTTAGCATGATGACAAATTCTTCTCCCCCTAAGCGACCAAACAATTCACCATTTACTAAGTGTTTTCTAATTTTCTCACTAATATGGATCAGTGCTCGATCACCGGTAGGGTGCCCATGCTCATCATTAATCTTCTTAAACTTATCTAGATCGAGCAGCACGAGCACATGCTGTTTTTCCATCCCTTTACAGCGTTTCACTCTTTTGATTCTTCGAATTATCTCAGTTCGGCTATATGCTTTCGTTAAGCCATCAATTGCGGCTTTTGCGCGAACCGTTTTGTTTACCAATACCGTAAAGCTTGCAGCACAAAGCAACAGAATAACAACGATGTTGTACATCCATCTTTGATGTTCCATTTTTTCAATTTGAACGCGGTCGAGTTTCGTCTGATGTGTCAGGAAAGAGTTCTCAAGTTCCTGCTCATATTTGGCATGCGTCAGGCCGAGGGCTTCGAGTGCGAGTCGATTGTCGATGTCTCTAGCTTCCATTTGTATTGATGAGTATCGCTGGTAAAAATAGAAAGCTTGTTGGTAATCGTTGAGTGATTGATTAATATCAGAAAGCTGTAGAAGTGACTGCGCTATGTATTTATGCCTTGCGACTTGTTCCGCTAATCCTAGCGCTTGTTGAGCATAGTTGAGCGCTTCCGTTGGCAATTTTTGTTCTTCAAACATATCGCTGATAGCCAAGTAAGCATTGATACGAATGACATCATTGCTCAGTTCGCTCGAAGCCGATAGAGATTCGACCAAGTAGGTTCTCGCCAAATCATAATCTTTCATTTGAGTGTATGCTTTTCCTAAGCCAAGACTTGTTAGTGCGATACCGTAGCTATGTGATGACGAGCTCAGTAGTGTTCTTGCTGTCTGAAAGTGGTGAATTGCTAGGTCACTTTGCTCTTGGTTAAGGTTGAGATCCGCAAGGCTGTGATGCACTTGTGCTTTCATTAAATCTGAAGCGTTTTCTCTGAGAGTTAGAGCTTCCTGTAGATACTCAGCCGATTTTTCATATTGCTTTAATTCTTTGAGCAAGTTACCTACATCGTTGTAAACTCCCGAAATATCATGTCCTTGTGGGAAGACATTTATCAGTGATAGGTAGGTATCTAGTGCTGCTTGATAGTCACTTCGAAAATGGTGATTGTTTGCAATGACTCGATAAGTTCCAAACTTTGGCAATACTGGGTCAGCGATGTTATATAAATCTGATTGAAGCGCAGAACAGTAATAGTTAGCTTGATGATATTTAGCTTGCTCGTTAAGTGATCGGCATAGCTGGTACTTTAGCAATGCTTTTCCAGCTAAATCGCTGCGAGATTGCATTTTCGCCAAAAGTGTTAAAAAGCCTTGTTGTGCTTCCTCATATTGGCCTTTGCCGTCTTTCATAAGAGCAGAAATAAACGCTGCTTCTATCGCTTGGTAGTCACTGTCGTTTGAAGCGATTCCGTAGAACGGCTGATCTCGGTGGCTCATGTATTTATAGAGAAGAGACGCAAGGTAAAGCTTATCTCCGTAACTCATTGACCCGATATAGCGTGTTTGCAACATGTTTAATGCGCGCTCAGGAGAGTGGTTTAAAGTAGAAAGATAAAGCGCGTTCCAATCAGCATTAGGAGTAGGGCTTAAATGGGAAGCATAGATTGATGAGTTTTGGTCACGATCTGACGGTAATACTTGGCTATAAGAACAAAAGCTAATGAATAGCAGAAAGGTAACAAAAAAGGAGTGAATCACAAGAGACTATCAATCAGATAAAGAACGATATTCTATTATTAGTTTGATATTGCTTCAAATTTTGAATTCTATAGCTATAAGGTTATGCGAGGTAGGTCTCTAATTTGTTGATACTAATCAGAGGTATATCGGTCGCACGATTCGCGCGACCGATATCAGAAATTAGATGTATAATTTCGCTAGGTCAGAAGGCTCAAGTTCTTTGCCTTCTAATGTTGCATTCCAGTTAGTACCAACAAGAACGCCGTCTTCAGCAAGAGTTAGTAACCAATCTTCTACAAAGATATCTAGTGGAATTTCTAATACTTCGAAGTCAGCCCACTCTTCAACGTTGTGAGTCTGAGCATCTTCTTTTGAAGACCAGAACGGCATCACTTCGCTGTTTTCGAATTCACTTGAGTCACATGCTAGCCAACCTTCTTCGTTGCGAAGGCCCCATACCAGTTTAGTTTCCTGTGTTTCAGAAACGAAAAGTTCTAGATTTGCTTGAGTATCAGCTGTTAGTTTGCTCATGGATTAATTCTCTATGTTGATAACGTGGCAAGATTAACATTATAGACGGCTTAGGTATATGCTATTCAAGGAATTATCACCATACTGAAACGTTAACTTAAGATAACGTTTCAGTATGGTAAAAGCAGGGGAGAGCTTACTTTTTAATTTTGGTGAAAATGTGCCATTCTTCTTTGATATTACCCTTAAATCCAACAACGGAAGCGACAACCTTTCGATGTAGTGCGTGATTGATTTGGGTATCATCACTGCTGAATTCAGAATCACCATGACCGACAATGTTGACTCTAGATGGCTGAATACCGTTGCTGATCAGCGCACGTCTGACATGCGATGCACGTTCTTTTGAAAGCTTTAGGTTGTGTGCTGCGTTACCTACTTTGCTGGCATAACCTTGCAATTCAATCGATGTACTCTCGTAACGCTTCAAAAACGCAGCCATTTGGCGTATCTGCCCTAAGAAAACCGGGTTGATCTCCGTAGAGTTATTAGCAAAGAGTATGTGGAGCTCTTTCTTTTCTGAAGATTCGAAATATGAACCACAACCGTCGTTATCTATCTCAGCACCCATTTGCGTATCGGGACATAGATCTCTAGCATTGATTACTCCATCATTATCATCATCTTCGAGATCATAAATTTGTGTGATCTCAGGAAGAGCTCGATATTCAAATTCTTCATCGCTTGTTTCAGCTAAAACATTGGCAGAGACAACCATGATACAAAGCGGAAATACAGTCTTTATCAGCTTCATTAGTATTCTACCTTTTCATTCCATTCTTGAGGGGTTTCGACGCGTAGTCCGGTCAACAAGTTTCCTGTTGCGTTCATTACTCGGTATTTCGCGTATTGTTCGTCGTACTTGGCATCCAAATACCCTTTACGAGCTTCGAACAATTCATTCTCAGTGTTAAGCAAGTCGAGAAGGGTACGTTTACCGATGCGGTATTGTTTCTCATATGAGATAACCGTGTCTGATGCCGAGTCTACGTGGTCAGATAGGAACTCTTTTTGCTGAACGGTCAAATCCAGAGCGCTCCATGAAAGACGCAGGCTCTCTTCTACATTGCGGTAAGTGCTCTCACGTAGGTCTTTTGCTTTATTGAGTTGGTAAGCGGCACTTTCAGCACGATCTTGATCTGAGCCTCCGTTATAGAGGTTATATCTCAAACGAACCATTGCTGAGAACTCATCGCTACTACCTTTAGTACCACCGGCATCATCACGCCAGGTTTGAGCCGCTTCAAAAGAGACGGTCGGGTAGTTGGTACTCTTGGATTGCTTGTATTGAAACTTGGCTGAGTCCACATCGGCTTGTGCAATCTTGATTACTGGGTGCTGGTTAAAGGCTTTTGCCAATGCACCATCAACGGTATAAGGGATAGCCCCTGCATCTGCTCGAGGGAAGGTTAGCCCTAGCGGAGATTGACCGACAAGCCTTTTAAATTGAGTGTGAGTGTCAAAAAGGTTGTTTTGCGCTGCAAGCAAATTACCGTGTGCTTTAGCGATACGTGCCTCTACCTGTGACATATCTGCCGTTGATCCAATGCCTGATTCAACACGTTTGCGGATATCACTGTATATTTTTTTGTGTGTCGCGAGGTTGTTTTCAGAGAGTGACAGTACTTCATAGGCTTTCACTGCATCAAGATAGACCTTAGTGACTTCTAAAGCGATGTCCTGTGCATTTGATAGCAGTTGATAGCGTACAGATTCTGCATCAGCTGCGGTACGATCGATATCATTTGAGGTATTGGAACCATCCCAGATAAGTTGAGTAAGGGTAATAGTCGCTTCTTTTCGAGTTAGATCTGTTGTGCTTGAGTTAGTCGCTAGGTCGGTGTGTTCATAACCGATCCCTCCATCCAGGTCTATACTCGGACGGTAAGCACCACCAGAAGCATCATTAATATATCGCTTACTGACATATTCATTATAAGCACTTTTGATTTCAGGGTTACTTTCTAAAGTAAACGCAACGGCTTGCTCTAGGGTTTGTGCTGTCGCCGGTAAGGTAATACTTATTGCTAACCCTAATGTTGTCTTTTGAAGCCTGTTCAATGTAAATCTCCCTAAAATTGGCGTACACCTAAGTCTTGAATTCATGCCGTTATATACAAAATTTAGATGAACCGCCAAAAAAACCACGATCGCTAAGCTGGCGTTCGCAAATGGTTGTAAAAATGTTAACCGATCGGCGTGCGTTTTATGGTGTTCTTGTACACGTTAATCTCAAGTTTTATCGCCGATTATTTTCCGTAAACACAATAACTTATATTGTCATTGTGAGCACTAAGATTGTTGTGTGATGTGATCACTGTCATTAGCTTGTCACTCTAGTTGTTAAATACTCGATTCATAACTAGGAATTATATGACTTTAGGTGTTATATTTTAACTAATATTATAAATATAATGTCACTATTTTGACGTTAATGACAAAAAAAGATTTTTTAGGGGTTTATATGGACATGACAACATTGAATTTGGGTGGTGCATTAGCACTTGGCCAGCGCATTGTTATCTCGGTAGATGGTACGATTAAAGTCTTAGAAGAAGGACAACCACTACAAGCAGGGGATGTCGCTCTTGAATCTCAGAACGGGTCCAATGAACCTCAGGTATCGGCAAAACGCTTCTCATCAGAAGAAGGCGAAATTGAGCTCGACCAAGATATCGCGAATATCTTTGCAGCATTAGAAGAAGGTCAAGACCCGACCGAGCTAGGTGAGGAGTTCGCAACGGCAGCAGGTCAAAACGGTTCAAGTTTGGCTTCTAGCGGAACTATTGAACGTGATGGTGAAGAAACTATTCCTGGTACAGAGTTCGTTACTACGGGTTTCGAATCATTGGGCTTATCTCGAACTCAAAGTTTAAGCTTACTTGATGCTTATCGTTCACTCATTGAGCCTGCCGCAGCTCAACCTAATACTAACCCACTGTTTGTCGATTCAAATAGTGACGCTATTGGTGACACAGTATCATTTACGACAGATGAAGATACGCCAGTCAGTGGCACTTTGTCGGCTTCAGATGAAGATGGTGATTCTCTGTCATTCAGTAAATCGACAGAACCTTCAAACGGTACTGTCGTTATCGATGAAAATGGCGATTGGACTTATACCCCAAATGAAAATTACAACGGTAATGACAGCTTTACGGTAGAAGTCTCTGACGGCCAAGGCGGCACAGATACAATAACCGTTAATATCGGTGTTACTCCAATTAATGACCTACCTGTCGGTGAAGATGTTTCTGTAACTACAGATGAAGATACCCCAGTAAGCGGAACATTAAACGCGACAGATGCAGACGGCGACTCGCTAACATTCACAAAAGGGACAGAACCGTCAAATGGCTCTGTAGTTGTCGATGAAAATGGTAATTGGACATACACGCCGGACGAAAATTACAACGGCAGCGATAGCTTCACAGTAGTCGTTTCTGACGGCCAAGGCGGTACAGATACATTGACGGTCAATGTTGGTGTGACACCAGTTAATGACACCCCAACGCTTGTTGATAGCAATGGCGACCCACTGGGTGACAGTGTTGTAGTCACGACTGACGAAGATACGCCAGTCAGTGGTTCTCTTTCTGCATCAGATGATGACAATGACTCACTAAGCTTCTCAAAAGGCAGCGAACCATCTAATGGCTCAGTGACCGTTGATGAAAACGGAAACTGGACCTACACACCAAATGCTGATTACAACGGTAGCGATAGCTTCACAGTAGTCGTTTCTGACGGCCAAGGCGGTACAGATACATTGACGGTCAATGTTGGTGTGGTGCCTTCGCCGACGATCAATGACATCGCGGATGTGAGCGAGGAAGAAGGCGACGCACTGGCGTTCGACGTGACCCTAAGCAATACGGCCGACACGGCACAAACGTACGCGTTCAGCCTGACGGATAACGAAACGGATAACACCGACTACGGCACAGTGTCGTTCAGCAACGGCGTGACGTACGATGCGGTCACAGGCCTGATCACCGTCCCAGCGAATACGGCGAGCTTCACGGTAACGGTAGCGGGTGCGGAAGATACGGTTCTGGAAAGCGATGAAACGTTCACGCTGACCGTTGGTGATAAGACCGCGACGGGCACCATCGAAAACGATGACGCGAAACCGACGATCAATGACATCGCGGATGTGAGCGAGGAAGAAGGCGACGCACTGGCGTTCGACGTGACCCTAAGCAATACGGCCGACACGGCA